>NZ_JAQDKN010000014.1:0-86270 GCF_027662015.1 Coprococcus sp. AM100_B19A | reverse complement strand
GGGTGGATTCGGGACTTTAACCCGTTAGAAACGTGCGCCGCTAGGCGCACACGCAAAAATAACCGCCCATCGTCCTGAGAAAACATGAGCGGTTATTTTTAATAACCAAATAATATCAGGCGAACCGTCATCGGTAGCACCTTTTCTATTTATTATACTAGCATCTTTACACTTTTATGTCAATTTTCTTTACAAGATTTCTTTCGCCCTATGGCATGCAACGGAATGTCCTTTGGCTTTCTTCTGCCTCTTTCTCTTCCATTCCGGATTTTTTAAGAGGTTCATTGATAATTCCTATCCTGTATTACTAATAGGTATTCTCTATAATTTTATAGTATTTCAGAATCTGCTCTGTTTTTTAATAGTACATTTAAACAAGACGTGCAAAAAAACGAGGCTCTACATCAATCGTAAAACCTCGTTCCTGTTTTCTACTATTATTTCATTTTCAAAATATTCTTTACGACAACATCATCCGGTCATTCGCAAACTCGCCGCCGCTGACTTCTTCAAACTTCGCCAGCAGATCTGCAACCTTCAGATTCTTCTTCTCTTCTCCTGATACATCGTAGATAATTTTTCCTTCATGCATCATGATCAGGCGGTTGCCGTGCGCAATGGCATCTTTCATATTATGTGTTACCATCATTGCAGTAAGCTGATGCTCCTGAATGATCTTATCGGAGATGGCAAGTACCTTCGCCGCAGTTTTCGGGTCAAGTGCTGCAGTATGCTCGTCCAGAAGTAAAAGTTTTGGCTTCTTAAGAGACGCCATCAAAAGAGTGATCGCCTGACGCTGTCCGCCAGAAAGAAGTCCGACTTTACTGCTCAGACGGTCTTCCAGTCCAAGATCAAGTTCTTTCAGGGCTTCTTTATAGCGCTCCCGCTCTTTTTTCGTAATGCCCCATCCCAGACCTCTGCGCTCGCCACGTCTGGCTGCGATCGCCATATTTTCTTCAATCGACATGGTTGCCGCAGTTCCAGTCATCGGATCCTGGAAAACTCTTCCCAGATAAAGTGCTCTTTTATGCTCTGAAAGCTTTGTAATATCCACTCCGTCAATGATGATCTTTCCTTCGTCTACAGACCACACTCCTGCGATCGCATTCAGTGTGGTGGATTTTCCTGCACCATTTCCACCGATGATAGTCACGAAATCACCCGGATTGAGGTTCAGATTCACTCCGTTAAGTGCGACCTTTTCGTTGATCGTTCCCGGATTAAAGGTTTTATGAATATTCTGGATTTCCAACATATATCCCATTATGCAGTCCTCCGTTTCTTTGTAAAATATTTACCCTTCATGTACGGAACTGCAAGGAAGCATGCAACCACTACCGCTGAGAACAGTTTCATATAATCAGAAGGCATCTTCAGCCACAATACCAGTGCGATTACAATATAGTAAATAATCGCTCCGATAAAGATTGCTCCCAGTGTAAATGCAAAGGCTGCTTTTCTGCCTGCACAGAATTTTGCAAAAATAACTTCGCTGATGATAACGGCTGCAAGTCCGATTACAATGGCACCTCGTCCCATATTAACATCGGCTGCTCCCTGGTACTGTGCGTAAATTCCGCCGGAAAGTCCCACAAGTCCGTTGGAGATCATAAGCGCCAGAACCTTTGTAAAGCCTGTATTAATTCCCTGTGCACTTGCCATCTGCGGGTTACATCCGGTTGCACGGATCGATGCACCAAGCTCAGTTCCAAAGAACCAGTAAATAATTGCGATCAGGATAAGTGCTGCCACGATCAGCTTTACAAAAAACAGTTCACTTCCTTCGCCGGTCACATAACGAAGCGATGCAACCAATTTATACTGCATAACATTGACTGCCTGATTGGATTTTCCCATGATTCCGAGATTCACCGAGTAAAGTCCGATCTGCGTCAGAATACTGGCCAGAATGCCCGGAATTCCAAAAAACGTATGTAAAATACCTGTCACAAATCCAGCTACCATACCTGCCAGAAATGCGAAAAGAAGTGCCAGTGCCGGATTCATACCGCCGCGGATCAGCATAACTGCAACTGCTCCACCTGTAGCCAACGATCCGTCAACCGTCAAATCCGCAAAATCCAGAATGCGGAAGGTGATATAAACGCCAAGCGCCATAATTCCCCAGATAATCCCCTGCGCTACATTTCCCGGAAGTGCACGCACAAGAGACATCGGATCTAAAGCTGCTAAATACATTGTTCTTGCCTCTTTCTATACTGATTATTCCTCAATTGCTTCGTAATCGTCCGGAACAGTGATTCCAAGTTCGTCACAGATTGTCTTGTTATACATCTTTGTAACTTTTGGTGCACTTTCGATTTCCATGGTTGAAATGTCTTTTCCGTCTACGAGGATTTCGTAAGCCATTTCACCAGCTCTGTATCCGATATCGTAGTAACTGATAGAAAGAGTAGCAATACCACAGCCTGAGCAGATTCCCTGTTCTCCTGCGATTACCGGTACTTTTGCCGGAAGACAGATATTGTTGATAATCTCTGTGTTAGATGCCATTGTATTATCGGTTGGGATGTAAAGTGCGTCGCACTCATCTACTGCGCTTGTTACTACAGACTGGATTTCATTAGAGTCTGCTGCTGTGTATTCTTTATATTTGATTCCATCTTTGTCGAGTGCTTCTTCGAACTTCTTCGCCTGGTATGCTGAGTTCGGTTCTGCTGAACAGTAAAGGATACCTACTGTTTTTGCATCCGGAAGGAGCTCTTTAAGCATTGCTTCCTGTTCATCGATCGGTGCAAGGTCACAGGTTCCTGAAATGTTCATACCTGTTGATCCTGTCCAGTCAGAAATATCAAGAGCAGTTGCATAATCTGTAACAGATGTTCCAAGAATCGGGATCGTGCTTGTTGCAGCTGCTGCACACTGAAGAGCAGTTGTTGCATTTGCAAGGATCAAGTCATCATTGTCTGCCACAAAATTGTTTACGATGGTTGCGCAGTTTGCCTGTTCGCCCTGTCCGTTCTGAAGATCGAACTTCACTTTGTCTTTTCCGAATTTTTCTTCACAGGCTTCTTCAAATCCTTTGGTTGCCTCGTCAAGAGCTGCATGCTCAAGCTGCTGGCAGATACCGATCTTATATACCTTGTCTGATGAATCCTTTGAAGAAGATTCTTTGTCTGATGAACTTCCGCCACAGGCAGCAAGTGCCAGTGTCATTGCTGCAGTAAGTGATACTGCTAAAATTTTTCTTGCTTTCATAATAACATACCTCCATCTATGTTCTTTTCGAACAAACTTTTTCCGTTTTTGCTTTACAGCTTTAAACTTTAGCGGTTTAAACTTCAATGGTTTAAAGCTTTGCCGTGATATTGATTATAGCGTTTTTTTGTACTTTAGTCAAGGTATGTTACAAAAAGCTACAAAAATTCTAGCTTTTCCGGTCCATTATCCTACAAAACAAAATCGCCGCCCCGGTACTGACCGCCGTTGCCGCAATCCCAGGTCCAACAACGGCTGTCGGATTCACGCTTCCGTACTGGCTCCGGTAGGCGATCACCGACACCGGGATCAGCTGCAGTGAAGAAATATTTACGATCAGGAAGGTACACATCTCATTGCTTGCAACGCCTCTTTTTCTTACCGGTCCTGCCGCTTTTCCAAGGCGGCGGTCTTCTTCCAGCTTCTGAAGCTCTTCCATTGCTTCAAGACCTGCCGGAGTTGCCGCCCAGCCAAGTCCGAGTACATTTGCAATGATGTTTGCTGCAATTGGTTTTTCTGCCGGATGATCTTTTGGAAGTTCTGGAAAGAGGAAATGGATCAGAGGGGAAAGACAGTCAGCTGCCGTTTTCAGAATGCCGGATTTTTCTGCGATTTCCATGAGTCCGGTCCAGAAGGACATGACGCCCATC
This sequence comes from Coprococcus sp. AM100_B19A, assembly GCF_027662015.1. Lineage (NCBI taxonomy): Bacteria > Bacillati > Bacillota > Clostridia > Lachnospirales > Lachnospiraceae > Coprococcus > Coprococcus sp. AM100_B19A. The sequence continues at coordinate 82,401 of NZ_JAQDKN010000014.1, read as the reverse complement.
ATGGTAATACAGAGTGTGACAGCTTCTTTGGAGGAATCTAAGGCGGCGATTGTGATATCCGACATTTTTCCGGAAAAAGCGGCAAAAAGGATGCCAATAAGAATCATTCCCGACCACAGGTAGTTGAGCATTTTTTCTCCTTTCTTGGATGGGGAAAAGTGTTGGAGATGGGACGCCGGGTGGAAAATAAATTGTGTTCAAATTCAAGTTGTGCAAACCATTCCGACGAAACTCAGGAATCGTGTTCAGCAATGGCTTCCACGATTCCTGAGTTTCGTCTCCATTGCACAAAAAATTGAATTTGAACACAATTTATTTTCCGCCCGGCTGACATTCTACAAGTCATACTTTTCCGCCAAACTATAAATGGGGAGTCGAAAAGCCTGCTCTTTGAGATTGCATCTCAAAGTTGCAGGCTTTTGCTGCGATTTCAATACATTTATATGTATGAAATTGCTTCCTTATTCAAGACATTTTTCAGGGTGCTCTTTTTCGTATAGTTCTTTCATTTTGTCAATTTCTTCTTGGGTATACTCTTCCACTTCAGTTTTCGTCACTTTCTTAATGTGTTGTTTTTTCAAACGCAAATACACATATTCCCGGAAGAGGGTATAGAGTACGGACACTAATGGGATGAAGATGAGCATTCCTATGATTCCCAGAAGGTTACCGCCGATGGTGACTGCAGCGAGGACCCAGATGGAGGGAAGCCCTACGGAGCTGCCGACTACGTGTGGGTAGATCAGGTTACCTTCGATCTGCTGGAGGATCAGAAATACAAGGATGAAAAGGATTGCCTGTTTCGGGCTCACCATGAAGATTAGGAGGCAGCCAAGTACGCAGCCGATGAAAGCTCCAAAGATTGGGATCAGGGCTGTGAAGGATATGATGATTCCAATCAGCAGTGCATACGGCATTTTCAGTATACTTAATGTAATTACAAACATACTTCCGAGGATGACTGCTTCCAGGCACTGTCCGGTAAGGAAGTTTGCGAAGGTACGGTAGGTCAGGGAACAGACTTCAAGAATCACTTCTGCTTTTCGTTTTGGAATAAACGCGAAAAACACTTTTCTCACCTGCACATGCAGTTTTTCTTTCTGGAAAAGAATATAGCAGGCAAAGGAAAAGGCAATAAAAAATGTAGTAACTCCACTGACGATGGAGCCAACCGCTGTCATCGTTGTATTCATAAAATTTCCCGCACCATTTCCGAGAATACTCATCCCCCACTGGATTGCCTTATTCGGATTGAACTCCACCTGGTTCACAAGATCCATGATTTCCCGGTTATTGTGCGTAAATTCCCGTACCCAACTCTGCATCTGCGGAATAAATTCTGCAATACTGTTCATCAGACTTCCAATTGTTGCCGTAAGCTGCGGAATCAGACCGAACATGACAAGCACGATCACCCCCACTACCAGTACGATCGTAAGAAGAAGACTGATCGGTCTTGCAAGCTTTTCTGCCGCCTTACTTCCTTTCTCTTTTGCCTTTCCAAATAATTTTTTCTCCAGAAAGCTCATCGGAACATTGATCACAAACGCGATCGCACCGCCAAGAGCGAAGGGAAAAATAATCCCCCATACCGCCTTGATCACGCCAAAAACCACATCAAATTTCCACAATGCAACTACGATCAGCGCTGTAAATACGATCAATTCCCGGATTTTTTTTATAGATAATTTACTAAAATCCACTATTTTCTCCATTCTACTACAACATATTTATGGTTAATCCCCTTACAACCAGTAAGCATTTTCCCATATTGTTACTCAGATAATTTTCCACGTACCCACTTCAGAAGCTGTATGATCGGAAAACAGGCAAATGCATACAGGTAGACAGTCCCCAGCTGTTCAAAGTTCAATGTTTCTACTTTGAACACCTGATGCAGCCCCGGAATTGTAAGTACAGCCGTGATCAGAATTGCTCCCAGTGCAAATGCGCCCTGCATCCACTTATTATTGAAAAACCGTTTGGTAAAAATCACCGGATGATCTGATTTACAGTTATATCCGTGAAACAGCCGTGCAAGACAGAGCGTTCCAAATGCATAAGTACTTCCAAGAAGTGCACCGTCCTGATGATATCCTGTTAGGAAACTGATCATCGTCATTACACCGATCACCAGTCCTTCCAGACCAATCTTTGACAGGAAATCTTTTGTCAGGATCGACTCATCTGCCGGTCTTGGCTTCTCATTCATCACATCACTGGTATGCGGTTCTACTCCCAGTGCAATTGCCGGGAGACTATCAGTCAGCAGGTTGATAAAAAGCAGATGAACCGGTGCAAACGGAACCGGGAGTCCTGCGATCGATGCATATAAAACAGCGAGAATTGCACCGAAGTTTCCCGATAACAGAAACTGGATCGCATACTTGATATTACGGTATAAGTTTCGTCCGTTTTCCACTGCTTTTACAATTGTGGCAAAATTATCGTCTGTAAGTACCATCGCCGCTGCATCTTTGGCAACTTCTGTTCCGGTTACTCCCATTGCAACACCTATATCTGCCTGCTTAAGAGCCGGTGCATCGTTGACACCGTCGCCGGTCATCGATACAATATTTCCACGCTCTTGCCATGCACGGACGATCCGGATCTTATGTTCCGGCGAAACCCTTGCATAGACAGAAATCTTCGGGACAAATCCCCGCAACTCCTCGTCACTCATATTTTCAATCTCCGCGCCCTCACAGGCTTCGGATAAATCCTTTAAAATGCCGATCCGTTTTGCGATCGCTGCTGCCGTGATCTTATGGTCTCCCGTGATCATCACCGGACGGATGCCTGCTTTGATACATTCTTCTACTGCAGCTTTTGACTCTTCCCTCGGCGGATCCATCATCGCGATCATTCCGAGAAATACCAGATGGTCCTCATCCTCTGCGGTCAGCAGATGTTCTTCCGGAATCTCCCGGAAGGTAAATGCCAGCACTCGAAGACCTTCCATTGAAAATTCCTGATTCTGGCTCTGAATCTTTTCTTTATCTTCTTTTGTAATCTCCCGTATTCCATTTTCTGTCCAGATCCGGTCTGTCAGATCCAGGAGACGGTCAACCGCACCTTTGACGATCATCCGGTTTTCGCCGTCTATCCGGTGAAGCGTCGACATCATTTTCCGGTCACTGTCAAATGGAATCTCATCTTCTCTTGGATAACTTTCTCTTACTTCTGCAGCTTCCACTCCATAGCGGCTTCCCAGATTAATCAGCGCTGTCTCTGTCGGATCTCCGATTTCCACTCCATTTTCATTGGTAGAATCGTTACATAAAATGCTGCAATCAAGCAGAAATCTCTGTGCCGAATCTACCATATCAATCTCATCTGCCCGGATTCTTCTGCCTTCTATATAATAATCTTCAACAGTCATCTTATTCTGCGTGAGAGTTCCGGTCTTATCCGAACAGATCACGGAGACACTTCCAAGACCTTCTACCGCCTGCAGTTTTCGAATGATTGCATGCTCCTTGGCCATCTTCTGCGTTCCGAAAGAAAGGACGATTGTTACAATTGAACTTAATGCCTCCGGGATTGCTGCAACCGCAAGTGCTACTGCAAACATAAACGCGCTTCCGATATTTTCTCCACGAAATACACTGATTCCAAATAAGATTCCGCAAAATACCAGGATCAGAACCGAAAGCTTCTTTCCGAACTCTTCCAGATTCACCTGAAGCGGAGTCTGCTTTTCAGATGTTGATTTCAAAAGTCCGGCAATCTTTCCGACTTCTGTCTGCATACCTACACTTGTCACAACGGCTCTTCCACGTCCGTAAGTAACAAAGCTTCCCGAAAATAACATATTGTTCCGGTCACCAAGCGGCACTTCCTCTTCGATTTCATCCAGGCTCTTCTCAACCGCAAGACTCTCCCCGGTCAGTGCACTTTCATCGATTTTCAGACTTGCATTCTCGATCAATCGTCCGTCTGCCGGAACATAATCCCCGGCTTCCAGAAGGATCACATCTCCAACTACCAGTTCTCTTGCCGGAATCGGTGTCACCGTACCATTCCTGAGAACCTTCGCCTCCGGTCCTGAAAGCTTTTTCAGGCTCTGAAGCGACTGCTCTGCTTTTACCGTCTGCACGGTTCCCAAAATCGCATTCATTGTAATGACGATCACAATAACTGCCGCACTTTCTGCGTCTCCTAAAATTCCTGAAATAATCGCTGATGCGATCAGGATAATCACCAGGAAATCCTTGTACTGCTCCAAAAAAATCTGCAGCACACTTTTTTTCTTTCCCTCCGCGAGCTCATTCCATCCACATTTTTCACGGGACTTTTCCACTTCTTTTATCGTAAGTCCCTCTTCTCTGCTTCTCATCTGTCCAAGCACTTCTTTTACCGATGACTGATAAATTTCTTTCATCCTTTCCGCCTCCTGTTTTTGAGTATTCACATTCCTGAATTTCTTATGCAACGAAGCTCTCTTTCGATAAAAATGTACAAAAAAAGAAACCCTTATTGCACAACAAATAATGCAATAAAAGTCTCACCATTTTCTTGTGGCACCGGATGCTTCCACCGTACTGACGACACCACAAACGCGGATTCCCTTGCGTAGGTTACTCCCCTTTATTAACGTAACTATATACCACGAATAGCCCGATTGTCAAGAAAATTTTAACCGGAGTCTCCAAAATCGGAAACTCCGGCAAATAATTTCATATCTTAGTTTGTAATTGTCTTTTCTGTCTCTTTGTCGAACACATGGATCTTTTCAGCATCGAATGCAAATGTAACTGTATCCCCTGTTCTTGCTGTTGTTCTAGGATCAACACGGGCTGTCATTGTAGCTCCTTCATAATCGAAGTGGAGATAAACTTCAGCACCAAGCATTTCATATACACGGATCTTAGCCTGAATAACTGTATTCGGTGAAGATGTGATAAACATCTGCTCATCATGTACATCTTCCGGACGGATTCCAAGGACAACAGTCTTTCCTTCATATCCTCCATCGATAAGTTTCTTTGCTTTTGACGGTGGAAGTTCAATATCAGCCGGTCCAACTTTGAGGACAACTTTGTCACCCTTCTTCTGGCATACAGCATCAAGGAAGTTCATCTGTGGTGATCCGATGAATCCTGCAACGAAGAGGTTGCATGGGGTATCATAAAGTACCTGTGGTGTATCTACCTGCTGAACAACACCTGCGTTCATAACTACGATTCTGGTTCCCAGTGTCATAGCTTCTGTCTGGTCATGTGTTACGTAGATGATTGTTGTACCAAGTCTCTGATGAAGTTTGGAAATCTCGATACGCATCTGTCCACGAAGTTTAGCATCCAGGTTGGAAAGTGGTTCATCCATAAGGAATACCTTCGGATTACGAACGATTGCACGTCCCATAGCAACACGCTGTCTCTGTCCACCTGAAAGAGCTTTTGGTTTACGGTCAAGCAGTGGTTCAAGGTCAAGGATCTTAGCTGCTTCACGAACCATCTTATCAATCTCTGGTTTCGGAACTTTTCTTAATTTAAGTCCGAATGCCATGTTATCATATACAGTCATATGTGGGTACAGAGCATAGTTCTGGAATACCATCGCGATATCTCTGTCTTTTGGTTCTACATCATTTACCACTTTGTCACCGATCTTGAGTTCACCGCTTGTGATCTCTTCCAGACCTGCGACCATACGAAGTGTGGTAGATTTACCACATCCAGATGGTCCTACAAAAATGATAAATTCTTTATCTTCAATTTCAAGGTTGAAATCTTTAACTGCTTCAAATCCGTTCGGATATGTTTTGTTAATATGCTTTAATGATAAGCTTGCCATTTATTTTTCCTCCTAAATCTTTGTGCGCTTCTTACACACTGTCGCTGTTCTTGTTTCTGAAATAAAGTATATCTGTTTTTATTTCATCGGTCTATGACCGGGTTGAACAAAGATTTTTCAAGAAGGTGTACAAATTGACGAAAGCCTTACAACAGTTCTTTGTAAATGTCCCTCTTTCCGACTCCGCGGTCCTTCGCCACCTTTTTCATGGCTTCTTTCTTATCAATTCCCTGATTCGTATAGTAATCCATATGCTCCTGAACCGTCATTTCTTCCCATTTCGCACGCTCTTCCTGTAAAATGCTCTCCCGGCTCTTGCCCTCGATCACAAGCACACACTCCCCCTTCGGATCGTTGCTCTCGTAATAAGAAACCGCTTCCGCAAACGTGGTGCGAAATGCAGTCTCATGCTTTTTTGTAAGTTCCCGGCACACAGTCAGATGTCTGTCCCCGCCAAGAACTTCTCCAAACTCTCTCAAGGTTCTCACCAGACGGTGCGGTGCTTCGTAAACGATCATCGTTCTTGTCTCATCTACAAGCTCACCCAGGACTGCCTGTCTTTCCTTTTTGTCCGTTGGAAGAAATGCTTCAAATGCAAATCTTCTGGTGGAAAGCCCGGAAAGTGTCAGTGCCGTAATACAGGCAGCGGCTCCCGGAAGGGAAGTGACCGTAATTCCGGCTTCATAGCACATTTTCACCAGTTCCTCACCCGGATCTGAGATTCCCGGTGTGCCGGCATCAGTGATCAGTGCAATATTTGTCCCTGCAAGAAGTTTCTCCACCAGAGCATGTCCTTTGTCTATCTTATTATATTCATGATAACTGGTCATCGGTGTTTTGATCTCAAAATGGTTCAGCAGTTTAATACTGTTCCTGGTATCTTCCGCTGCAATCAGGTCAACCTCTTTCAGCGTCCGGATCACCCGGAACGTCATATCCTCCAGATTGCCGATCGGCGTTGCGCACAAATATAATGTTCCTGCCATAGTTACTCCTTTCCAGTCCCTGTCATTCCGTAATGTTCCAGGATTTCCCGTGTATAACTGCCATCTTTCTCATAAACGATCAGCGGCGGCTCCACGGTCATCCGCGATTTCGCGCCACGGATTCCCTCGATCAAAACCATGTTTGGCTCCTTATCCACATATGGATACACCAGGCGCATCCGCTTCGGCTCCAGCTTCGCCTCGCACATTGCCGTCAGGATCTCGGCAAGCCGGAACGGTCTGTGTACCATGTAAAATCTGCCTCCGGCTTTTAAAGTCCGCGCACTTTCCCGGATAATATCATCCAATGTACAAAGGACTTCATGCCTTGCGATCGCCTTGGCACTCTCCGGATTGGCAAGCCCATGCCCACCGATCATATACGGCGGATTCGTTGTGATCACATCCATGGAACCGTGTCCAAATATCTGTGACGCTTCTTTGATATCTCCCGTCACAATGTCGATCTGCTCCTCAAGCTGGTTGTGCCGGACGCTCCGGCGCGCCATATCTGCGCTCTCTTCCTGGATCTCCAGCCCTGTAAAATGCTTTCCTTTTGTCTTTGCAGCCAAAAGAATCGGGAGAATTCCCGTTCCTGTTCCAAGATCAAGAACGCATTCTCCCGCTTTTACTTTGGCAAAGGCACTTAAAAGCACTGCATCCATTCCGAAGCAGAACCGCCCCGGGCTCTGGATGATCTCATAGCCTTTTATCTGTAAATCATCGAGCCGTTCTCCCGGCTTAAGATTATTTGTCATCTAACTTTGACGCTCCTTCACCTTTCTCCAGAGCTGCAAGCTCTTTCATTTCCTGTTTGGAAAGTTTCACATCCTTTTTCCGGCGGCGCGGTTTGAACTTCAGGTCAGCTGCCGGATATTCACGGATTTCTTTCTCATCATTGTCCAAAGTTACAATAACCCTGACAAGCTGACGCAGTACGCTTAATGACTGTACTTCACCTTTCAGGCCTTCCGGAGTTGTCACTGACTCACCTACAGACGGAAGATTATTGTTGAGTTCCTCGTATGTCTCTTCCTCATTTGTCAGGCAGCACATCAGTCTGCCACATACACCTGAAATCTTAGTCGGGTTCAGCGACAGATTCTGTTCTTTTGCCATCTTGATTGAAACCGGTGCAAACTCAGACAGATAGGTGTGGCAGCAAAGCTCTCGTCCACAGATCCCGATTCCTCCGCGGATCTTCGTCTCGTCTCTTACACCGATCTGGCGAAGTTCAATCCTGGTACGGAATACCGCTGCCAGATCCTTTACCAGTTCACGGAAATCAATTCTTCCGTCTGCGGTAAAGTAAAACAGCACTTTATTGTTGTCAAAGGTATATTCTGCATCGATCAGCTTCATCTCCAGCTCATGCTTGTGGATCTTTTCCAGACAAATCTGAAATGCTTCTTTTTCTTTTTTGCGATTCTTTTCTTCTACACGGCGGTCATCCTCTGTCGCCAGGCGGATCACTGTCTTAAGAGGCTGGGTGATCTCTTCATCCTTCACTTCCTTCGGTCCCATCACAACGTTACCGAATTCTACTCCTCTCGCAGTCTCTACAATTACCTGATCGCCACGCTTCACCTCAAATTTGCCCGGTGAGAAAAAATAGATCTTTCCTGCAGTCCGAAAACGGACTCCAATTACTTTTGTCATTCCCTAGTTCTCCTTTATTGTCAACAGAAGAAGTTCCATGACAAGATCAAAGTTGACATTGGCGCGCAGTCTCGCCTTTGCTTTCTCAAGTGCTTCCAGAATTGTCTCAATTCCTTCATAAGAGCTCTTTTTCGCACGCTCCCTGATACTGTCGATCTCTTCACCGAAAATCAGTCTGTCGATATTCATTGTTGCTTTATAGATCAGAACATCACGATACCAGATCATAAGGATGTCCAGATAATCTGTGATCTCAATCTTGTAAGCGGAAATCCGTTTCACAGCTTCCACCAGATCACCGAGTTCCATGGTATCGATATTCTTCAGCAGACGAACTGCCTCATCTTTAATTTCATTAAAATGCTCAGAGCCTGCCAGCATAGCAGCTTTTCCAATATTGCCCTGTGCAAATGCAGTACACACGTCTGCCTTGTAATCAGGAACCTGAAGCTGCTCCATCAGATACCTTTTCACAAGCTGATCCTTAATGTTACGGAGCTTCAGCATAACGCATCTTGAGCAGATCGTTGGGAGCAGACTGTTCGCATTCTCTGTAAGAAGCAGAATTACCGCATAAGCAGGTGGCTCTTCGATTGTCTTCAACAGAGCATTCTGTGCCTGTACAGTCATCATATCTGCATCCGGCACAATGTAGATCTTGTATTTTCCATTATAAGGCTTCACCTGAATATCCCCATTGATCTGAACCCGGATATCATCTACACTGATGCTGTTCGGCTTTTCATGCGTTACCCAGATAATATCCGGATGATTGCCGCTGACTGCCTGCTTGCACGAATGGCACTCATAGCACGGTTCTGTTCCGCCCTTTTCGCACTGCAGAGTCTGTGCAAAAAGACCTGCAAGCATCTTCTTTCCTGATCCCTTCTCGCCGTTCAGAATATAAGCGTGTGATACTTTATCTTCTGTAACCGCGTTCTGTATATACTGAATGATCTCGCTATGTCCTACGACATCTTTAAATCCTGACATATTATCACCCTCTTCTTTCTTACTATTCCATTAGTATAACATAAATTTATGCAGATACCTAGAGCAAATTCCTGTGGTCTTTCTGAATTATTTCTGAAAATTCTGCGAATTTCGCTTTGCAGGTATGCTTTTCAATAATAAAAGATGACAACTTTTTCGATATGTTTTATAATAGACATAAATATATAAAGATTCTGTATCCAATGATGTAATCAGATTGCTCCATTGTTACGCAATTTATTCTTTTGATACTTACATCATACAATTTATGAATATAAATTTTTCAACCAGACAAACTTTATATAAGTTTCTTACACAGAAAGGGGATGAACTCATGCTGGAAGTAAAAAATCTTACATTCCAGGTGAATGAAAACGGAATAGAACGCAGCATTGTAGAAAATATCAGTTTTAACGTAGAAGACGGAGAAATGCTGGTGATCACCGGTCCGAACGGAGGTGGCAAATCCACACTTGCAAAAGTGCTAATGGGGATTGACCAGGCAAGTGCCGGACAGATCATCTTAGACGGAACCGATATCAGTGATTATGATATCAATCACAGGGCAGAAGCCGGAATCGGTTACGCATTCCAGCAGCCACCGCGCTTCAAAGGAATGACGGTAAGCAAGCTTTTATCACTTGCGGCTGGAGAAGATCTGACAAGAGATGTCTGTTGCAGACTTTTAAGTACCGTTGGACTTTGTGCCAACGAATACATTGAACGTGAAGTAGACGGAACCTTATCCGGCGGTGAAATGAAGCGTCTGGAAATTGCAACCGTTCTCGCAAAGCCGCACAAACTCTGTATTTTCGATGAACCGGAGGCCGGAATCGATCTCTGGAGTTTTTCTATGTTGATCGAACAGTTTGAAAAAATGCACAAAGAGAAAAAGCAGAGTCTTATTCTTATTTCCCATCAGGAAAGAATCATCCAGATGGCTGACCGGATCATGGTAATCGAAGGCGGAAAGATCGCTTCGATCGGACAGACTGCGGATATCCTTCCACAATTATTAGGAAAGACAGCAGATTCTTACAGCTGTCTGAAATGTAGATAACAGGGGAGGAACATACAATGACTTTATTGGATAAAATTACAGAAAAAGTATTAGCACAGATCGATGACACCGGTTTTACACAGTCCGGTGCATTCAATTTACGACATAATGGAATCGCTCTCTGCCACGGAGACAGTGAGCATATTAAAATCAAGAAAAAACAGGACAAGCCGGGAATCGATATTTTCATCGATGGAAAAACAGACGGCGAAGAAGTTCATATTCCGGTTGTTGTTGACGCAAGCGGAATGACGGACGTTGTTTACAATGATTTTTATGTAGCAGAAGGTGCAAATGTAACCATCGTTGCCGGATGTGGTATCCACAACAGCGGATGTAACGAAAGCCGCCATGATGGTATTCATACTTTCCATGTGGAAAAAAATGCAAATGTACGCTATGTAGAAAAGCATTATGGAGAGGGCGAAGGCACCGGAGCCCGTGTACTCAATCCTGTTACCGAAGTTTATCTTGGTGAAAATTCTGTATTTACGCTGGATACTGCTCAGATCAAAGGAGTCGATTCTACGGTTCGTGAAAATAATGTACATCTGGAAGCCGGTTCCAAGCTTTATGTCATTGAAAAACTGATGACACATGGAAAACAGGAAGCTACTTCAAATATGATGGTGGAACTGCTCGGAGAAGGCAGCTCTGCGCAGATCGTATCCCGTTCGGTCGCAAAAGGCGAATCCAGACAGATCTTCCATCCGAGGGCTGTCGGAAAGAACCGTTGCCATGCACATGTTCAGTGTGATTCTATTATCATGGATCATGCAGAAGTAAGTTCAATTCCTGAGATCAATGCGAAGCATGTGGATGCGGCTATTATCCATGAAGCTGCAATCGGAAGGATCAATGATGAGCAGTTGATCAAGCTGCGGACTCTTGGAATGACGGAAGAGGAAGCAGAAGGGGTGATTATTGAGAACTTCTTGAATTAGAGTCATACGTGTAGTAGTAAAAGAGACGAAAAAGACAAAAATTATCCTCTGGCTATGCTCAGTTGCACTAACCATTCCACCGAGCCTTTGAAAGCATCAATTGTGTCAGCAATGGCTTCCACAATTGATTAAGTCTCGGTTCCATAGTGCAAAATTCGCAGATCCAGAGGATAATTTTTGTCTTTTTCTGTGTCTTAACTCCACTACATTATAAAATCTTATTTAAGTTTCAAGAATTTCTCAATGCAGGATTCATCTGAACAGGTGGGCCTGTCTCACTGGGGTGTTGAGATCGGTGTTATTTATGAATGGTTGAGTTTTGTATGGTTTATAGCTGACTCTGCTTTTTTAGTATTTTCTTACAGATTTTCTCAAGTACGTCTTCAAGGTCTGTGTTTTCGTAGCGTTCTGTGATTCCGGCGTGGGCGAGGTTTTCTTCGGAGAAATCTTTGGAATCGGCGAGGAAACGGCGGCACATTTCGGCGTATTTGGGTTCTTTCTGGGTTTTCTCACGGGCGAGGGCGCGGGTTAAGCGCTCTCCGTCTTCTACCTCGATGTAAAGTGGAACTACTTTTTCGTTTCCAAAATAGGTTTTCAATTTTTCATAGGATTCAAGGGTTCCGATCATGAGATAATCCTGATTTTTTTGTTCAAAATTGAACTGCCCGTCATCAGCGGTGAAATAGTGCCAGATACCATAAACTGTATTGTAAGCACGTTCTTCGATCAATCGGCCTTCTGTTTTGAACTTTTCAAGTTCAGTTTCGTCTGTAAAAAAATATTCTTCGCCTTCTTTTTCTCCCTCACGCCGTGGACGGGTTGTATAGATCGTTACATTTTTTAACTGTGGCATTCTTTTTCTCAGCTCTTTGTAGATTGTGTCTTTCCCCGTTGAACTTTTTCCCATCAGATAATATATTTTACTCATGTTTCCACACCTTTATCTTGCCTTCCGTCTGTATTCCTTCTATTTGGAGATTCTGTGTTTCATAATAGCAAAGAAGTTCTACTGCTTCCCGGCTGATCCGCTCTCCCGGTACGATAACCGGGCTTCCCGGTGGATAAAGATAAGCGTATTCCAGAGAAATATATCCTTCGCTTTCCTTCCACGGAATCTCTTCTGCTTCTCCGTCTTCCTCCCGGTCCTCTGCCTCTTGCAGTGTAAAATACTGCTCCAGTCTCGGAAGCTCTCCGGAAATCTCTGTGCTTCCGGAAACGGCTGTTTTTCCTTCCAGCTGACCGTCTATTTCCAGTAACGCAGCTTTTAACCTGTCCAGTCCTTCCTGCGTATCTGCCACGGTCGTCATCGCAAGTACATAGGTTCCTCCGGTCATTTCCATTTCCAGATGATATTCTTTTCGCAGCCGTTCCGCAAGCTCCGGACTTGTAATATTTGCATTTGCTGTGGAAATCACAACTTTGGAAATATCATAATGTTCTGTACGGAGAATCTGTAAATGCTGTAATGGTTCCAGCTCTTCTCTGAACTTTTGCAGCCTTTCTACATAAAGTTCAAATGCTTCCTCACATTTTCCATCCAGGAAATCTACACAGGCATCCAGGCTTGCCATGAAAATATACGACGGACTGCTGCTCTGCAGCATATCCAGATATTTCTTAATTCTTCTACGATTTGCAAATTTCCCATTGATATGCAGGATCGCTGTCTGGGTAAGGGACGGCAATGTCTTGTGCAGACTATTGATCACCACATCTGCTCCCAGATCATTTGCGCGCCCCGGAAATACCGGATGAAATCCGAAATGCGGTCCATGTGCTTCATCTACGATCAGTGGAATCCTATACGAATGTGCCACTTCTGCAATTCCTTTCACATCCGATACCACGCCATCATAATTTGGAGATACGATCACAACGGCTTTGATATCCGGCTCTGCAGCAAGTGCTTTTGCCACATCTTCTTTGCTGATCTCCCCGTTCATATGCATGGAAATATCAAATTCCGGATACACATAGCGCGGTACAAGACCATTCATATAGATTGCATGGTAAATGGATTTGTGACAATGGCGTGCCACCAGAATCTTATCTCCCCGGTGCGTACATCCCATCACTGCACTTAAAATTCCGGCAGTACTTCCATTTACCAGAAAATGACTTTCCTCTGCCCCAAATACCCTTGCGGCTCTTTCCTGCTCTTCTTTTAAAATACCATCTGCGTGATGCAGATCATCGAAACCATCGATTTCCGTGATATCCAGATCGTATGGGAGTTCAATTCCAAGAAGTGCCTTGTTTCTCTTATGTCCCGGCATGTGAAATGCGTAAAAATCGCTCTCGGAATATGCTTTTAATTTATCGTATAGTCGTTCCATTTGATACCTCTTTAAGTCTTTTAGAAACATCATATAATTTTTCTTCCGAAAACGCAAGAGGACGAAACGGTTCTCCCATTTCGTCCTTTCCATATATTCCGGCTTACACAGCCACAATCTCAAACACTTTCGCCTGGAAATCTCCCTTATCATTCACGCCCTTCTTCCATACACCGGACGCAGAATCGGACAGGATCATTCCGACTTGCATCAGCTCATCGCCATAGCAGTCATAATCATATCCGCTGACCTTATAACAGATATCTTCTTTCAGCCCTTTCAGCTTCAGTCTCTTAAATCCAACATTGACCGGCTGCATTACCCGGTAATAACCGACCAGCGCCTTCTTCTGATCCTCCGATACGATCATCCATGCGGTCTCATTTCCCTCAAACGGACTCTTCAGTCGATAGAAAGTTCCTTTCTGGATCAGATCTCTCTTCTCCTTCATAAATGCGATCTGACGGCGGATTTCTGCCTTATCTTCCTCGCCAAGCTTTAAAAGGTCAAGCTCATATCCAAAAGTTCCAAAGTAAGCCACATCTGCTCTTGTCTCGATCGGTGTCACACGGTTTGTCTGATGGTTCGGTGAAGCTGATACATGGCTCCCCATGCAGCTTACCGGATAAACCATTGAAGTTCCATACTGGATTTTCAGACGTTCGATTGCGTCAGTATCATCCGAAGTCCATCCCTGCGGTGCGTAGTAAAGCATTCCCGGATCAAATCTTGCCCCACCACTTGCACAGGATTCAAACAATACATGCGGAAAACGGCTGGTCAGGCGCTCATACAGTTCATACACACCAAGGATATATTTGTGGCAGACCTTTCCCTGATACTCTCTGTCATTTCCATTGGAGAACACCTCTGAAAATGTACGGTTCATATCCCATTTGATATAAGATACCGGCACTTCTGCAAGAAGATTTTCCAGCATGTCCCCGATATATTCACGTACCTCTTTCTTAGAAAAATCCAGTACATACTGTGTCCGGCTGTGGCAGATCCGCTTGCCCTGTTCTGCAAGAAGCCAGTCCGGATGCGCCCTGTACAGATCACTGTCTTTGTTCGTCATCTCCGGTTCAATCCAGAGCCCGAATTTTAAACCTTTGGCATTGATCTTTTCTGCCAACTCCTTTAACGTTCCTTTCAGCTTTTCCTCATTCGGATACCAGTCGCCAAGGGAAGAAGTACTGTCATCTCTCTTTCCAAACCATCCATCATCCAATACAAAAAGCTCCATTCCAAGATCTGCTGCCGCATCCGCAAGTCCCAGAAGCTTTGGCGCATCAAAATCAAAATAAAATGCTTCCCAGCTGTTGATCAGGATCGGGCGAACCTTATCTCTCCAGGTTCCCCTTGCCAGACGTGTGCGGTACAGCTTGTGAAAGGTCTGGCTCATTCCGTTAAGTCCAGCTTCCGAATATACCATTACCATCTCCGGTGTCTGGAAGGATTCGCCTTTTCCAAGTGTCCACTTAAATCCATTTGGATGGATTCCCATCAGCACACGGGCGGTATCATAATTGTCTACCTCTGTCTGTGCAAGGAAATTTCCGCTGTAAACCAGACTGAAACCGTAGACCTGCCCCTGGAACTCGTCTGCATTTTCACGCGCAAGTGCAAGGAACGGATTGAACTGGTAGCTGCTGCATCCGCGCATACTGTAAATACTCTGGATACCGTAATCCAGCTTATGTCTTCTCACATGGCGCTCTCTCGCCCACACACCGGCAAGATCGATCATCTCATAATCCTTGTCCGGCAGATCCATACAGGCGCTCATTGCAGAAAGAAGTGTGATTTTTTCATCAGAATCACATTCAAAACGTACACTTCTCGCGATCACCGGAAATGCTTCATAGATCGTATATAAAAGGACAATTCTTGTATTGATACTTGTATCCTCCAGAACCAGTTCCAGAGTCTGCGCCTCATCATCACTTTCTACATAAGTCGCCGGAAGTCCTTCAAGCTTTGGTTTGCCATTATAAATTTTATGCTCTTTATATACAAACTCGACTACATTGCTTCCGTTCTCCCGCTCGATCTCATATGCCGGAAAACGCATGTCTCCGCAGCCGAAAGTCGGATACTCCTGCTTGATATTCTCCAGTGAGAATGTAGAATTTCCCTCGAAAGCATACGGTGACATATCACGCATCGCATATTCAAAAAGATGGCTGAAATCTTCTTTATGTGTCAGGCGTTTTCCATAGTAGAGCTGTCCCGGCTGGTCGTTGTCAAGGATCTTGATGATATAGCTGATCTCCTGGTTGTAAAGATGAAACTCTCTTGTTTTTTCATTGTATATGATTGGCATATCGTTTCTCCTCATTCCATATTGTATAACGTTCATTTTTCCGTATTATCTGTATAGTATCACTGTTGGTTTTTCAGCGTCAATGATTCCTGCGGATAAATTTGTAAAACATACACTCAAAAAAGGGACTCTGTCCTTTCCTGAAAGACATCATCCCTTTTCCTTTCTTAGCAGATTTATTTAATTTTCTCTTTGTATTCTTCTACTCTGCACTACTGTCCACTTTCCATCCAAGCGCTTTCTCTACCGTATCGATCAGTACCCGGCTTACTCTTTGTGAACCGTCCATCTGTACATAATAGTAGGTCGCACTGTCGTCCTTGCTTCCCACATAGAATGTAACTGTCTTTTCCTTATCATCATCCGACGTATCCTTGTAAGTCAGCTCCACCTTCGTCCGCTGATTTTCCGCAAGCCCGTAATTGCCAAGCGTCGCGTCCGTCACATGATAATCTGCACAATCTGTAAAATAGAATCCGGAAAGTGCTGTCATAATACTTGTGACAGTATCTTCCTGATCCTCATTGTCCGCTTCGTAGGTTTTTACCTCGTCACCCGGTTTTGTCACAGTCTCTTTTACAAAGTTATCAGATGTAACTGTTACAAAGCTGTCCTTTTCAGCAACATCTGCAAGCTGCCATACCATTTCCGAAATCAGATCTGTCGATACCGTGTACACTTTTTCTGTTCCATCTTCCATGAAATAATAATTTTCTCCGGAAGCATTCCCGATTAGAAATTTATGTGCCTCGCCATCCTTTCCGGTCAGCGTAAGATTATATTCCGGTGAATCAAATCCATAGTCTGAAAGGCCATCCGGATTCTTGATCTCTTTTACCGCCCGAATATCCGAAAATGCATCTTCCATATTTTGCATACTGCTCTCCGTCAGTGCGATCGTGGTGTCCGGCGCATACTCCCAGGTATCATCCTCTTTTACAAAGGACATTTCTTCCCCAGATGCTTCTTTATACTCGATCGACTCCAGCGAATCTGTCTCAAAAATATGCACCACTGCATTTTCTTTTTTCTTCTCTTCTGCCTCTGACTTAGATGTATTCCATTTTTTCAGCCCGAAAAATGTAATGAGCAGAACAAGCAGTACGAGCAGAAGGATTCCTATTGTCCTTGTTTTTTTCTCCATCTTTTTTCCTCCTGCCTCTTACGCTTTCCGTCTTCTCATCCAGATCACAAATCCAAGGATCAGAATTGCAAGCGGAATAATAAAGATCACAAGGATGCTGAATGCACCTGCATGCATCGATGTGTTGGTCTCAGTCGAAAGACTCTTCGCTTCAATCGCAACATTGTTTACATTATCAAAATTCTCTGTCACTGAATTTACAAACAAAGTCAGGTTATCCAGTGTCGTCAGCTGATCTGTGATATCCGAGCTGATCATAGATGCAGAAGCAAGCACCGTAAGTCTTGCCGTCTTTGTGTCTGTATCCGTTGCATCACTCTTATCGTCTTCATCCTCGCTGTCCGAATCTGAAGAATCCCCAGAAATCGCATTGGTAGAAACGGCTCCCAGGATATACTGTCCCTGTGTCTGGTCATTTTCTGTCACTGCATATCCACTGTCTGATGTCTGCATAAATGGAGTAACCGTCAGATTATCATTATCCGTATCTGTTTTCTCCATACCAGGTGAATTCAGTAGAAGTACCATCTGATTGCTGATGCCGCTTCCCAGGTCACCACTCAGAGAAAGCTGTGGGAAGATTGCATAATAATTTCCCTGGTAGCATCTCTGGGTATCTGCAATATAACCGCTGACTTTTTTCAGTCCATAATCTGACATAATTCCGTCCAGATTTGGTGTGTCTGAAGTCGTATCTCCAAGGATCAGATAAACCTTTCCGCCGTCACTCAGATATTTCTCAATAATTGTCTTTTCATCATCTGTAATATCCGATGTCGGTGCATAGAGGAACAACAGGTCACAGTCATCCGGGATTTCCGGACTCATACTCAGGTTGATTTCTTCCGTCTCCAGATTATTCTTAGTAAGCAGATCACTTACCGAACTTGAAAATGTCGCTTCTCCGTGACCACTGGTCCGGTAAATCTTGCTTGTTTCCTCGCTGGTTACATAATTGATCGCACTGGTAAGCTGTCCTTCTCCGTCGAAAGAACTTTCGCTGGCACTTCCGGTCGTATAATAAGAATAATAATCCGACTGGATAATATCTGAAAATGAAATCGTTGTAGACTTTCCGGTTGCATCACAGGACACAACGATTACATTCCCATCGGTATTATATTTCTGAAGAACGGACGGATGCAGTACGCTGTCCACCCATTCCACTTTTACTTTGCCGGA
Organism: Coprococcus sp. AM100_B19A; assembly: GCF_027662015.1. Classification (NCBI taxonomy): domain Bacteria; kingdom Bacillati; phylum Bacillota; class Clostridia; order Lachnospirales; family Lachnospiraceae; genus Coprococcus; species Coprococcus sp. AM100_B19A. The sequence continues at coordinate 63,972 of NZ_JAQDKN010000014.1, read as the reverse complement.
AAGCGCCGCATATTTTTTCACAAAAGTCTTGATCCTGGTATCCACAGAATCCTGTTCTGCGATCACTTTCAAATCTACTTTTTTATCCAGCTTCTTCAGCATTTTTGTGGACACACTGCTGATATCGTACAGATTGTTGCTGCTGATATCAATATTTCTTACTTTTTCCGGAAGCTGTCCTGCCACCAGATTGATCACGATCGCGATTGCAATCACGATCACTGCAAGCCCTACGCTGTAAGTTCCGTTCCGGGAGGACTTGCTGCTGAACATTTTTTTGATTTTTTCCATGTCTTCTCCCTCCTAACTCCAACGTCTTTTCTGAATGGACTGCATGGTCAGGAAGATAAATACACCTGCCACACTCAGATACAGGATCAGCCCACTCACATCGAAAAGCTTGTTATATGCTACGTTGTCAAATACATCTGCAAGATACAGCTTCTTCATGATGTTGACCAAAATATTTTCAAATAATGAAGATTTTACAAAGCTTACGATCACAACCGCAACAACTCCGATCGCTTCGATAATTCCTGCGATCATCCAGTTTCCCGTCATCCGGTAAATGATCAGCGCCGCAATGGTAACGAATACCACAATACCGATCATGCCGCTTGTAGCTGATGTCGGGAGGAAATTGATCAGTCCTCCCCAGAGATAGATCAGAAGCAAAACGCCAAAGGTTGTTACTGCCGCAATGATCTGACTTTCTGTGAGTGACGAAAGAAACATTCCGATTGCCAGATACACGCATCCGAGCAGGAAGAACATCAGGATCGACAGATAATCCACCTTCAGATACGCCGTTCCAAAGCTCTTAATGATAATTGGGAAAATGCAAAAAATCAGGCACGGTACCGCAAATACCGTCACCATCGCAAGGTATTTCCCCATCACGATATCAAATAATTTTACCGGTGCGGCAAGCAGAAGCTGGTCTGTCTTGTTCTTCCGTTCCTCCGCAAAGGAACGCATGGTGAGCATCGGGATAATGATGATCAACACGTAGTTGATATTCATCAGAACATATGAAAAATAGGGATATCCCGAATTTAAGTTGTACGCCATAAAATAGATTCCCGTGAAGATCACAAGGAATGCGATCAGGACATAGCCTGTCATTGATTGAAAATAGGATTTTAATTCTCGTTTATAAATTGCTGTCATTTTCGAGATCCTCCTTTTCATCCTCACTTGTCGGAACGGCATTTTCTTCCGGCTCTTCATCCCTCTCAGTCAGCTCGTTCTCTTCTGCCTCTTCCTGCGCATTTTTCTTGCGCCGCTTTACCATCCGGTCTTTCTTTTCGCCGTCTTTCATCGCTTTTGCTGCTGCAGGTGTGCTTCCCTGCGTCAGCTCCAGGAAGACATCCTCCAACGTCGTGCGGCTGTGATACAACATAAGTAACGGGCAGCCCTCCTGTGCAAATGCCATAAATACTGTTTCCCTGATATCTTTTCCATCCTTCGGGAACAGACTCGCTTTTACCGTTCCTTCTTCTTTTCCGTGTTCCACGGATGCCTTCTGCACATTACCGATTGTGCCGATGACTTTCCGTACCGTATCTTCATTTCCCTTTGCCAGGATTTCCACAGTCTGCTGATTCGTCAGAAGCTTTTCCAGATTCTCCGGTGTATCACTTGCCACCAGTTTCCCTTTGGAAATGATCATAATATAATCGCAGACTTCCTGGATCTCTGCCAGAATGTGTGAGCTCAGGATCACGGTATGCTCTTTTGCAAGCTCTCGGATCAGTTCACGGATCTCAATGATCTGCTTCGGATCCAGTCCGACCGTCGGTTCATCCAGAATGATGATCTCCGGGAATCCAAGGATTGCCTGCGCAAGTCCGACTCTCTGCTTATAACCTTTGGACAGGTTCTTGATCAGCCGGTCCTGTACATCCATGATCTTCACCATCAGCATGACCTTCTCAATCTGCTCTTGCCGTTCCTTTTTCGGGATCTTCTTCAATTCCGCTACGAACCTCAGGTATTCATTCACCTTCATATCCGTGTAAAGCGGTGGCATCTCAGGCAGATAACCAATACATTTTTTTGCTGCCTCCGGTTCCTCCAGTATATTGTGCCCGTTGATCAGCACTTCACCTTCTGTGGCGCCAAGATAGCCGGTCATAATATTCATCGTTGTGGACTTTCCGGCACCGTTCGGTCCTAAAAATCCATAGATCTGCCCGGTATCTACAGTAAAATTCAAATGATCTACAGCCAGATGTGAGCCGTATTTCTTTACAAGATTTTTTACCTCAATCAATGTTGTTCCTCCTGACTACAAAATTTCATGTTTTTCAATTATACGGATGATTTGTGAAACTTCTGGGGGCAATCTGTGTTCATTCTGTGTTTTTTCTGTAAAACGGTGAACTGCAAAAGTGTACCACCTGCCCGATAATAATAGAAATACCGATATCTGGAATCAGCTTTTCCACATATCGGTATTTTATATTTTTAAATCATTTTTTACCCGAAAAAGACTTTTTTATATACTGGACAGATTTCACTTAACTTGCGATTATCCACACCAGTCAGGCAAGGAATTCTTCCAGAATTTCCCGGATTCTTGCCTCTTTTGTCGGTTCCAGCTTTTCGCCGGTATCTTCCTGCTTAAATCGGGAACCGGCTGTATCTTCCATCCGTGCTCCAGGCTGCTGCGTCCGCATTTCATCAGCCTGATTTGCATTCGCCTGTCCCACTTTTGCTACTGTCTGCACGGTCTGCTGCATTTGTCCATCTTCTGTATACCGTTTTTCGTTCGCAGAAACCGCATTTACCGTAGCTGCGCTTGCTGGCACGGTTTCTTCTGAAAATGGTCTTTGCACCTGACCAGAATGCGCCGCTTCATTTTCCTCTGCATCCATTTTCTCCGGAATCTCATCCGCTCTCTGAACTGTAACCTGGATTTCTTTCTGATTGGTCTTCTCATAGCGATGAGCATATGTATTTTCCAGAAAATCTACCATATAGGTTTTCGCTGCCTCCAGCTGATAGGCATCATCCGCAAGCATCCGGAGTAAAAAGAGCGCCAAAGCTCCCATACCGCCCAAAATACCATATCTGTAAAGTCCCTGTTCCCTCTCCCCCGCTGCATAAGCAAGCGCTGTTCCTGTGGCTCCAAAGATAAGGCAGATCCAGATGCTCCCCTTCGCCCACTGCCTCCAGGTATGCAGCCTCACGCCAAGCACCCGGTATTCATACAAATATTTCTCTACAAATGCACCAACATTCTGTACTTTATCACTCACCATACACCCATGCTCAAATTTTGCCCTTACAAGCCGCATCAGCGGATGATTGCTTTTGCTCATGTTACTTGCTGCTCTTACCAGCTTTTTCAGTGAAATCCCGGTAATCAGTCTTGCAATCGCGCCGATCCCGATCATCACTCCCGTCAGAAAAAATACCGTTTCTCTCACCACGAACATTTCCAACATAAAAAGAATCCTCCTTCTTAGATTTACCGTCATTATACCGTAAACCTCCGAATTTGGATTCCCTAATCGTTCGCCACAATCCGACATCCTGTCTGGAAAATGACGCTGCTTTTCTGTTTTACTTTGCTGCCTTACGCATTACATTCTTTCTACAAGACCTTTGACAAGCCCTACATAATGGGTGATTGCCATCTTCACAAACTCCGGATAATCCATCGTTGCACTGTTGTCAGCTTTGTCCGAAATTGCACGAATAATGACATACGAAACTTTATTCAGATATGCGGTCTGCGCCATTGCTGCGCCTTCCATCTCCGCACACTTTCCATCAAATGTCTTTACCAGATATTCCTTCTTTTCCTTGCCAGAAATAAACTGATCTCCACTGAGCACTCTTCCGGTAAATGTCTGAATGTCCGGATTCACTTCTTTGTTTACTTCCACTGCCAGCTTCACAAGTTTCTCATCTGCCGGGAAAGAAAAGGTATCCATTCTCGGAATCTGTCCTACCGGATCGCCAAGCATACTTACATCCATGTCGTGCTGAACTGCATCTGTAGAAATCACGATATCCCCGATGTTGATATCTGCATCCAGAGAACCTGCCACACCTGTATTGATCAGCGTATCCACACCAAAACAGTCAATCAGAATCTGTGCGCAGATTCCCATGTTGACTTTTCCGATACCACTTCTTACAACTACAACTTCCTTGCCACTCATAATACCTTTGACAAAAGTCATTCCGGCACGTTCCATCGTATCCTGAACTTCCATCGATTCCTTTAAGATTGCAACCTCTTCATCCATTGCTCCGATAATTCCTATCATTTGAAAATCCTCCGTTTTTCTTACATATTGTTTTTATCTATATCTATAGATTTCCCTTCAAAATTACAATAGCTATTATATCAGATTTCTTATAATATGCACTAGCATTTTCTTATAAGGCTGTGTTATAATCATTGAAGCAATTTTATAAGGCACAATAATAATATAAATATAAAGGAGGACTATACTCATGGAATTTACACCACACGGCGTCTGTTCTAAGAATATTCACTTAGAAGTAGACGAAGCTGGACGTATTCATAATGTTGAGTTCACAGGCGGATGTAACGGTAACTTACAGGGCATCGGGCGCCTCGTTGAAGGAATGGATATTCACGAAGCAATTTCACGTATCGAAGGTATCAAATGCGGATACAAAGCAACATCCTGCCCGGATCAGCTTTCACTTGCTTTAAAAGAATATTTAAGCAATAACCAGTAATCAAATAATTTTTTCGCAATTTTGTGTCAAAACAAGCAGGTCAGGAATTATCCCGACCTGCTTGTTTTGGTCTAATTCAGTTTAACATTAGTTAGGCTTCTTGCTTGCTCTGATATTCCATACTCACATATTTCGCGACCGGGTTGTATTATTTGGTCATATGCTTTCTGTCCAATCAGAAAATACGTTTATTAGTTGTGGCCTTTACAGTCCTGTTCGCCCTCTTGTCAGTCTGCAAGACCGGAGATGTTGAACTTTATCAACCTGCAATTCAGACAGGTGTTAAAAGGAATCTTCCCATCTCCCTCCCTCATATTGTTCCCTTGTCCTTACTTTCGCTAACTGCCGCACCGGTTGATAGTCGTATGAATATTTTATAAAAAATATTTTTTTGGTAGTGCGGGATGAGTTAGGGTGGGTAAGGGGTTGGGATGTTGTTGGTTTGTGATTTTTAGATGTAAATGCCGTTGGTGAATGAATCGCTTACATCTGAGTTTGCGTAATGTACACAGCCTACACGATAATAATATCCAGTTGGTACAGATAATGTCTTACTAGTACTTACATAAACTGAATTATAATTTGTTTCTGACCATGAAGTATAATAAGCCCATTTTCCATTCAATAATCGCTCCACAGTTACACTAACCGTAATCTTGGAAACCGTTTTCTGCCCTACCGTGTTTCCTCCCGCACCGATTTTTCCTGGTCCTACTTTAGTAATTGTTGATGATCCACTTTTCAAATATATGCCTCTACTCATTGATCCAACTGTTACTTCTGAGGAATCATCATTTGTCAAATAAGAACCATCAATACACTTCGGTACATCCGATGCCTTTACAACTCCTTGCGTACTGATAAACAATGTACAAACCATGACCATTGTCAAAATCAGCGACAAAATTTTACTTTTTTTCACCTTTCGCCTCCTCTCTACACTATATTAACAATCGAGAGAGAAAAAACTCACGCCATATTTAAAAAAAATATAAAGTTTTTAAAAGTTCTTTAAAACTTTTTTCATCCATTGTCGTATTAATTGTATAAAAAACATCTTTGTAAGTAAACTGTGCCACGCTTTCCTTGCCTTCATCTGGCAATTCATATTGAATAATAACAATATTATTACCATCTACTTCAAATTGTTCCTCTTTAATTTTTTTATCTTCTATATCATATCCGTGAGATTGTTCTTTATAATTAAAAATCATTTGATATTCAATAATATTATCTTCATTATTATAAATCAAACACGCCCGCTTCAATGTCTCATTTATGTCACTTTGCACCAATATCATATCATCTGATTTTTGCAAAAATCGAACAACATCCACTCCCATTTTTTTCTTTATTTCTTCATAAACTTGAAATTCATCATATTCATCGACCTTATTCTTATCCCCATCTTCTCTCTCCGTATCTACCTGTGTCATCTTCCTATCTCCGATAGTCTGCGTCCACAGTTTCCCAAAGAACGGCGTCCCACCAATACTCACCATACTCCACATCATAGCAAGCACAGCCACGATCGCCACGATTCCATATGCCTTCCAGTGCCGTTTTCTCTTCTTAACTTTCTTCTTCCCGGCTTCCTTCCCGGTCTCTCCGTTCGTACCGTCGTCACTTGCTTTATTATCTGTTTCATGCTTCACATGCTCAATTGGCACAACATTATCTATATAACTGTCACTCTCCACATCTTTCTCAAGATGATCTTTCGTATCCTCCCCTCCGCGAAGCGCCTGAACCTCTCGTCCGAGACGGATTGCCTCCTTGTCGGCATCTGACAGTTTTTCATATGCTTTCTGCTGTTCTTCATATTCTTGGATTTTACTCCACATCTTTTCATCCAGGTCTTCTGGAAAGGAAATGTCCTGCAGTGATTCGTCCGAGTCCACTTCTTCCATGATTTCCCCGGCTTCTTTTTCCAGTTCAGCTTTTAAAAGCTTATCCAGATTATCTTCATGTTTTTCCATTTTAAACCTCATTCTTTTGGATTTCTTTTCCCTTTAACTTGACCTTTTTCCTTCACCTGTTTAATATTATGATATCAGGGCAGTCTCTCTGCCTGTATCAACTGCGAATCTTAATTCGCACCATCAATGGGAGGATTTTTATTATGAAACGCATCATTCTGACCGGCGGAGGTACTGCCGGACATGTTACACCTAATATTGCACTGCTTCCCCGTCTTCGGGAACTGCAGTATGACATACATTACATCGGTTCTTACAACGGTATGGAAAAGCAGCTGGTTGAACAGCAGGGGATTCCATATCATGGTATCTCTTCCGGTAAGCTCCGCCGGTATTTCAGCCTTCAGAACTTTACGGATCCGTTCCGCGTCCTGAAAGGCTTCAGTGAAGCCAACCGTCTGATCAAGCAGTTAAAACCGGATGTAATTTTTTCAAAGGGTGGATTTGTAAGTGTTCCTGTTGTTATTGCCGGAAAGAAGAACCATGTTCCTGTTATCATTCACGAATCGGATATGACTCCGGGACTGGCTAATAAGCTTTCCATTCCTTCAGCTGCAAAAGTATGCTGTAACTTCCCGGAAACTTTAAGTTCCCTTCCTCAGGATAAAGCTGTCCTTACCGGATCCCCTATCCGTCAGGAGCTTTTCACCGGAGATAAAGAAAAAGCCTGCGCTTTCTGTGGTTTCAAGGAAGTAAAACCAGTTATCCTGATCGTCGGAGGAAGTCTTGGCGCAGTCGCAGTCAATAATGCAGTACGCAAGATTCTTCCTGAACTGTTAAAAGATTTCCAGGTTGTTCATCTCTGTGGTAAAGGCAAGCTCGATGAAAAGCTCACCGGTCTGAACGGCTATGTTCAATTTGAATATATTCAGGATGAACTGAAAGATCTCTTCGCCCTTGCCGATGTTGTAATCTCAAGAGCAGGTGCAAATGCAATCTGCGAATTGCTTGCTCTTCGCAAACCAAATCTTCTGATTCCACTTTCAGCTAACGCAAGCCGTGGTGACCAGATTCTGAATGCCCGTTCTTTTGAACGTCAGGGATTCAGTATGGTTATGGAAGAAGAAGAGCTTACAGATGAAAAGCTTCTCGCAGCTGTCCACAAGCTTTATGATTCCCGTGAAGACTTCATAAATGCAATGAATCAGTCTTCTCAGCAGGATCCGATCAAGACAATTATCGGTCTGATCGAAGATGCTGCTTCCAAATAATTTTTTAACAACAGTTATTTACATTGTTCAAAAACAGGTGCCGGAACGACACCTGTTTTCTTTACATATCCATCGGTGCTATTTTGTGTAATCATCAGAATTGTAATGTATCTTTACCCATTTTCTTGCTCTGTACAGTACACCCGTCAGTGCTTGGATACTGATCCCCATAGATTCAGCCACATCTTTTTGTTTTCTCTCCAGACAGTAAACCATGGTAATTGCTTCGTACCAGTTTTCATTTTCTTCGTACAATGCATCCAGAATCGTCCATCCATAACCCACTTTTTCTTTTTGTAAAATTTTGTGGAATACATGCTCCTCTGCACTTTCCGCATATTCCTTCGAGTACAGATCCGAAAACAGCTCAATATCTGCCTTCGGACATTCTCTTGCCCGCTTCTTCATATAATTGATAGCTGTATTTTTCGTTGTTGTTACCAGCCATGCTGCCATGTATTCTTCATCCACTGTATCAAAGTGTGTATATAGTTTTAGAAAAACCTCCTGGAATATCTCTTCCGCTGACTCTTTGTGACTGCCAGAATAATCCATTGCTATCCGATAAACGTTGAACTTATTTTTATAGTACACGTTCTCGAATTCCTTTTTATTCTTATTCTGAAAACTCACTCCAGTACCTCACTATTTTATTTTTCTTTCAGTTTTTCCAGGATTTCATCCCGATCTTCATCTGTAAGTTTACCCGGTTTCCAGCCGAATCCGCTCTTGTCATTTTTATATCTCGGAATCAGATGCATATGGAAATGGAATACGGTCTGACCGGCCACTTCCCCGTTATTCTGTACGATATTATAGCCGTCACATCCAAGTACATCTTTTAATCTTGTTGTGATCTTCTTTGCAAGCTTAAATGCTTTTCCTGCCAGTTCTTCATCAATAGAATAAATATCTGCCGCATGTTCTTTTGGCAGGATCAGTGCATGTCCCTTTGTCGCCGGTCCAAGATCCAAAATTACTCTGAAATCATCATCCTCATATATGGTTGCAGATGGAATTTCTCCATTTGCGATTTTACAAAAAATACAGTTCTCATCCCTCATGTTTTTTCCTTCTTTCTACATTTTCTTCGATTAATCTCGAATTTGTTTACGAACCAGACTTTCAATGATAAACTACAACTACTTTATATCATGGAAAGGATGGTCGTTACCATGCCATTTACTGCAAATGATTATGAAAAGTTACATCAGCTTATGAATTCCAGTCCGGAAATTCGTGAATTACTTCAGAAACTCCTGGATTCACAGCAATATACAATCAGCAAGATCAGTCATGAAGTTCGCAATCCACTGACGCTGATCTACAGTACCTTTCAGCTCATAGAGTCCAGTCACCCTGAAACCAGAGATTTCAGCCACTGGTCAGAGCTTCGCGAAGACATTGAATACACAATCTCTCTGCTGCAGGAGCTGTCTGCCTATAATAACAGTGAACATCTGCATCTGAGCACGTTTTCTGCACAGGACTTTTTGGGACAGATCTGCCTGTCCTTTGCCGCCTCCTGCGTAGATACCGACATTGGATTCTCTTCTCTGATAGCCCCTGATCTTCCATCTCTGACGGCCGACAGATTAAAGCTGCATGAAGCGATTCTCAACCTTTTAAAAAACGCCCGTGAAGCCATTTCGTCTGCCGGTTCAATCCGTCTGGAAGCAATCCTCAAAGATCAAATGCTTCAGATTACCATATCTGATACCGGATGTGGAATCTCACCGGAATATCTCGACACGATTTTTGATCCTTTTGTCACTTACAAACCAGACGGCACCGGTCTTGGTCTTGCCATTGTCAACCGGACAATCACAGCTCACGCCGGAACAGTAACAGTTACTTCCTCCTGTGGAAAAGGCACTTCTTTTTTGCTTTTGTTACCAATTACATAATCATTTTTATTATAAAAAACACGTAATTGTTTTACAAGTACTTCTTTCCATAAACTGGAAAATGTAGTAAAAAGAAAAACATGTCCTATCTTACTTATTCCTCTGAATCATCCGCCATTATCTCATCCCATTGGGATTCCCGTTTTTTTCTACGTTTCTGAAGGCGCTGATTCAGAAATCCCCAGACGCTCTGTCTGTCCTTTACAACCTGCCCTTTCATTTCCTGTTCTGCAATCCAGTCATCCAGGATCAGTTCCTCCTGCAGATCATATCCTGCTTTTTTCTCCGGCTGTATACTCTCCATTTCATTCTCCTTTTTCTCCAGTATCCGCTCCAGCGCATACTCAATATTATAATTTTCTTCCATTGAAGCCTTATGTAATTCATATGCCAGATAGACTGCCTCTTTCTGTTCATAATCTGTCTCCCTGACAAAATACTCTGTAAGCTCATGAAACTTTTCCAGAATATTACCTTCCAGTCCCGGACAATAACAAAAGTAATAGATTTCATCCGATACATAAATATGTCCCGGATCCAGGCTCAGACAGTTCACGTCCAGCAGATAATTCTTCACTGCATAAAGCACCTGGATAAACTGTCTCATAAAATTTTCCAGATCTGCAAATTTCCAGTGCTCTTTTTCTCCCTTTGCTTTCACGGATATCTTCCCACTGATCTCGTAGCGGTACTGGCTTTTATCATCTTTTCCCTGCCCTCTTACTGACAAGAGTCCGGGAATCGCATTTTCCATCAGCATCCGCATCTGATAATCTTCTTTATATAGCTCATCTGTTTCCAGAATCATCCAGGCATGATGTAAATCTCTTTCGTACTCTTCTCTCATTCCTCCTGGTCCCTTTCTACAATCTCCTGCAATACTTTTTTCCTGCGTATTTTTTCCTCTGGCACGGTCAGTGCCGCACTGCGTTTAACAGATACGCGCATTTTTCTCTTTTGCGCTCCTGCTGTCACTTCAAATTCATCTTTTACTACCGCAGTTTCCACCGATACTGTATCAAAAAATATCAGTTTGTTTTCAATTCTTTTCTGAAAATACTGCTCCATTTTTCCATCTTCTATTTCCTTTTGCCATCGCCATTCTTCACTTCCGACAATCGCAGTCTCATATGCCGCCCCACCGATAATATTTTTATCATGGTAATAAAAAAGTGCGAAAATGACTGCCATCCAACAAAGCAATACTACCGGCATCAGATACGCCATCTCAACTACTGTACTTCCTTTTAGCTTTACCATATAAATGTCCCCAGATAGCCGATCAGAAGAAAAGGATAAAATGACATTCTTGTCGTCCTTTTCCATTTTCCGCTCCAAAGACCTGCTCCTGCTGCCATCGCAGCCACAAGAAATGCAAGCATCAGCATTCCAAGCAGATTCCAGATCCCAAGAAAAATACCCATATTCAGGATCATCCAGCTGTCTCCGTACCCTATTCCCTCCTGTGACCATTTCGATATCATGAGAAATACAATTCCACATCCCAGTCCGGCAACCCATACACTCCAATGCATCCGTCCAAATAATGCACGGTACAGAATCGCCGCACAGCTTCCTGCAAGCAGATATTCTGTCGAGATTTTCTGATATTTTATATCCTGTGCTGCTCCGAATCCTAAAAAAAATAATCCTGCCAATTTTGCTATTTTCCACCACATTTCGAACATGCTCCTTTTCCTTTTACTTCTGACAGCGGAACTGTATAAACTTTTCTCTTCAGTCCGCTGCATGATAATGAAGTATGATAACGATCCCCGTAATCTGTGACATAGCAGTTTCCATCATTTCCCGGCATCCATCCACACCGTTCACACAAATGATAAATTCCTCCACTGCTGTTTCTCAGTTCCCCTAACTGTGTTTTCGCAACACTGCGCACGGACGGTTCCAGATAAGTGCACTGATAATTCCGGTGATATACGATCCCTGTTTCTGTCACATATACAAGCTCATTATCTCCAATTCCTGCTTCGTAGGTCTTTACATAACCGGTCCATGTCTTCATCCTCATTTTTTCTTTATAATGCAGTACCGGAATATGAAAGACAGGAACCGGCAATTCTACTTCATATTCTGCCGTCAGTTCCAGCACTCCCATTCCCGGTATCGCCCAGGATCTTTTACAGCTGACTCCTCCGCTTCCGCCAACAATCATACTTCGATCCATTCTTTCTTTCCCGACCGCATTTACAAGATCTGCATGCAGACTTATCGGGTTCAGCACGGGAATTTCTGCAAAACTCTCTGCCACCTGCTTTCCTGCACTCTGCAGTCCGCATCTTACTGCAGACTGGATGCTTCTGAGCTCCAGCATCCAGATCAGGCTCACCGCCGCATATAGGAACAACGGAACACAAAGTACAGCTTCTACTGTTACCGAGGCAGATACAGATGCCTTTTCTTTGACACAAGATATGGCGATCAAATCAGGTAGAAAATCAAATCCTTCCTCCTTTCTGCGAATATCAAATATGTGTTTGTAATTCAATATTTTTCTGTACATCATCAAAGGAATTTTATTTATTATTTCGATTGTCCTCAGAAAAGACACCTGTATCCACCTCCTAACATTTTCATTTTTTGTTACTGATATTGATATAAAATATGATACTGATACCGGATTCCTCTTCTCAGATAACATGTCATGTCAAAGTCTGCTCCTGATACGCAGGCATCTGCCCGGAAAAACGTTTTCTCCATTCCGGATCGCAGATTCATTTCCACCAGATCCAATGCTCTCATCGACAGTTCTTCCTTTGATTTTAAAACCAGCATCATTTGCAGATACTGCTCATAAGAATTTCCCTCTTCTGTCTCCTTCCCTTCCGGAATACTTCTGTTCTTTGCCAGTTCAAGCAGACTATCCAACGTCAGATTCCAGCTCTCCTTACTCTTTACAGCTGGAACCTTCTTCCCTGCCAGAAGCGTCTTAACATCCGTAAGGCTTTCTCCATAAGCCCATGCAAGAAGCAGCGCATGCTTGATCACAGGTCTGATCTCCGGTGAAAGAAACACCGCACTCAGTGTCGTTGCAAGGGTATCCACCTCCATTTGCATGTCCTTATCGGTCAGCAAATATCCATAATTCACTGCAAATCGAAGGATTCGGATTCTCCCGATCACATATTCCAGATTGTCCTTGTCGCTCGCCTTTCCTCCTAACAAATACTCCATCTCATAGTCCAGTACCGTATTCTTTTTCTTATTTGCAGCATTGCCAAACTTATCTATAAGGTACAGATTGAAAAAAATGGTATCTCCGGCTCCATTATCTTTTTCCTTCATGGTTCCGTATCCCTGCCTGAGCTTTCGGTTCGATACAGTCTCTTCTGACTTTACAGCTTTCGATGACAGCGTAAATCCTTCCGGGCTGACCAGATTTAACAGTGCTTGCGCCTGTATATCCACAATATCCGCCAATGGATTATTTTCTGCAGGAAGTTCTTCTTTTTCACTTTCCAGCATCTGGTCAAGTTCTTTACTCGTCTCTATATTCTCTTTCCCATATTCATTTGCTTTCAGTTCCTGCTCCTTCCATTCGGATACCTTTCCCGTCAGATTCTCTATCGCCGCAGCTCCTGTCTTCATTTTCTCGTATTCAACCGCCTGCCGCAGAAATTCTTTCCCATTCTGGTCTGTCAGATAACGGATTGCCGCAATCTCTGTTTCTATATTTTCTGCCCCGTAAAAGGACAGTCGGTTTAAAATATTTTCTTCAGACATTGTTCCGGATTCATAACTGCCTTCTATTGCAAAAATACCATATCGCTCCAGAAGATCTTTCTGATATTCTGCAAACGCAGATTCCACTGCCCTGCCTGCGTCTGCTCTTCTCTCATTCTTTGCCAGCTGGATCGAGGCACTTTCCAGCAAAGCCCCAACCAGAGTAAGAAGCAGAAGAAAGACCAGGCTTAGAAACACAGTAATCTCTCCCTTTACCATTTTTTTCATCTCTGTACACACTCACTTCTGAAATAAAATTTTTATTTTAGATTCCTGAACTTTCATTCGTTATTTTTTCAAATATTTTAGTTACAAGTTCATTAAGCTGTTTCTTAAAAATGATAACCAGACCGATAATGACGACCAGTACAAGGATCAATTCTACCGTTGATATCCCGTCTTTTTCCGTCAGAATCTTCTGAATTCTGATCCATCCTGTCCACAGCTTCTTTTTTACCGCCTTCATTCTCTCACCTCCTACACCTGGATCGACAAAAATGCCGGTACAACTACGATCGTAATCACGATGATCAGCATCAAAAGCATTGGGATCAAAAGTCTGGTTCCTGCCTCTTCTCCCAGCTGTCTCGCCCTGCTCTTTCTGTCCTCCAGTGCCTGTACTGCCTCCATACGAAGCATTTCAGAAATTCCTTTTGCACCCTTTTTCAGATTCTGTGAAAGAAGTGCTCCCATTTTCATATACGGAATCAGATCACATCTTCTTGCAAATCTTTCATAACATTCCATCTCCGGAATTCCACTTTTCATTTCCTGCCAGGTTTTCCAGATTTCTTCATATGCTTCTCTTTTTCTTCCCGTTTTTCCCCTGGTGATTCCATAGTCTTCCGCAATCCTTTTCCACACATTTTTTGCTGTCATTCCGGCACCGGTCAGCATCGTAAACTCTGTGATAATTTCCGGATAATCCAGCATCATCTGCTCTTTTCTCGTCTTCTTCTGATTGTTTTCTTTCTGTATTTCTCTTCCGACAAGCAGAATGCTTATTGCTATTCCGAGCATCAGAATCGGAATCACTTTTGAATCTTTCTCCTCTGTCCAGGCAATTTTTCTTCCGTCCAGACTGGGTGGCAGTGTAAGATATGCTTTCTGCCTCGTAGCACTGTCCTGTAATCTTACCAGTTCCAGAACCCGCTCTTTCGTGGAAAGCGTTTTCTCCTGTCCTGCAAAAATAACAAGATCCATCTCACACGGATATACCTTATCTTCATAATGCAGAACTCCGGTAATATTCATCCCAATCCCCTGATTCTCCGGATCTTCTTCCCGGATTTTTTCCTGATCCAGTCTCCCAAGCGAATCCATTACATCATATCTGCTAAGTTCCCAGGAAATCGAAAACGGAAAATCGTCTAATGCTGTTACCAGATCCAGATCTGTCTTTATATGCGACAGATCCTTATTTTCCCCGGAAATCACTTTTGCAAGCTCTTTCCTCGCTTTCTGAAACTCCTTTTCCAGCCGCTTTTCACTGTAAATCTTCGGTGACACACGAATTTCTATATCCTGCTTTTTTTCTCCTTCAACCTGCATAGAAAGCGCCGCTTCTTTTTGTCCTTCCCCGTACCCGTTCCGCTTTATCTGCATGGTTTCAGAGTTTTCCGTCCCTGTCTTCTGCACGATTTCCGACAAAAATGCCAGACTTGTCACCGCCAACATCAAAAAAAATATCTGCCTGAAAAGCCTGTCCCATTTTCTGAAAAGTGATTTCTTCTTGAAATACATCCATGCACAAGCTCCGAGAAAGAAATACATTCCGATACAAAACCACATTTCTATACCTCGATTTCCACAATCTTACATCCAAGTCTCCAGGCAGCAATGTAAGCTCCAAGACAAATACTCATAAAAGCCGCTCCTGGCAGATTCCCGTATAACCCCGCCATAAATTCCGGAAAGCTCAGACGCATATAACCAATAATTCCCAAAGGGATCACTGACATGATCTGAAATTCCATTTTTTTCGCTGCAATTACGGTATCAATTTCTCTTTTTACTTCCGCTTTATCACCAAGTTGTCTAACCGCATTTTTAATGATCAGAATACTGTCGCCTCCGCTCCTCTTTGCCAGGGAAAATACAGTGACAAATGTATCCACCTCCGGAAGTGCTACCCTTGCAGCAAAATCCTTCCAGGCAGCTTCCGCGGTTACGTTCAGATTCAGCTGCCTTACCATATACGTAAATTCCCGTACAATAAGTGTATGCCTATCATACATGATCTGCAGGTCTCTCTGTACCTCTTTGATCGCGTTCTCCATAGAGTATCCCACATTCAGCTGCGCTTCCAGTGATTGAAGCGCATCCTGGAACTGTCTTTCAAAACGTCTCTTCCCTTTTTCCTCCACCTGACAGATCATCCTTTCGTAATACTTCATTCCCAGAGGAAAAAGCACTGCCATCATCCATAGTCTTGAATAGAACAGCATGGCGATCAGAAACACCAAAAGAATACTTTCCGTTATTGCCAGGGCATACTCCTTCCGGCTGATACCCTGCCGCCATAAGTTTTTCCGTCCGTGTAAGTGTGGACCTTTTCACCCACTCCCCCTGGATTCTTCCATCCTTACTTCCCGTCTCCTGAAAGGAAAATAACGGTTGAAGCCTGATTTCTCCTTTTTCATATCCCAATACCTCCATGATTTCCAATACTTTCCTGCTCTTGTCCCGAAGGCGTCCCAGATGTACCAGGATATCGATTCCGGAAGCGATCTGACGCATAACTGCTTCCAGCGGAAGTTTAATCCCCATCAGTACCATTGTAGACAGTCTGCTCATCATATCATCCGGACTGTTCGCATGGCCGGTACTGATCGACCCGTCATGGCCTGTATTAAGAGCCTTTATATGGACTCCCTATGTTCCCATCATGCAGAAATACAATATCTGTACTTAATACACAATGTATATAACGTTATTATCTTGCCATTTCACAGTTGCAAAAAGAAAAGAGAACCTTTCACAGCCCTCTTTCATATCGACTTTCTCATTCATTTATCATACTCAACAGTTTGTCAACCAATGTCTCTAAACTTTTTCCCAAAAATGGGACAAAGTCTGGTATTGCACCAAATGCCATCCCAATTATTATCATTCGACCACATTCTCTTGCAGATTCCAATGCAAATCCATAGCTCAAAACACCTGTCAGAATAAATATAATTGATAAAAAGTAAAGAAAAATATTTCCCAACATCATAGGAATTTTTAATAACCAGCAAATCAATGTCATTACTACAAGAATCAAACACAAAAACACTTTTATTATGTACTTAACCAACATTTTTAATCCCTCACTTTTTTATCTTTCCGGACAGCAAGAATCCTGCCATCCGGACTTCCATTTTTTTGCTATCCGGACTTCCACTTTTTTGCTATCCGGGCTGCAAAATTCTTGCTATCCAATACAGTTCATTATCCTTTCGTGTATATCATTTCCGTCAAAATCATCTCTTCTGCATCATGACAAATGGTATTCATCCTCCTAGTCCATTCCATGTTGTCCTGTCTTTTTAATTTCTCTGTAATTCCTTGTTTCTCCATCATCTGTTTTACTAATTGTTCTTCCCTATCCCTTGCTTCTGCATCAATCTGATTCAAATGCTCAACAAGTTTTCCTTGTAACAACAATATTTGATATTTTGCCCTTCTGTGTTCCTGTAAATAGCTTTTACGAAGCATCCCATATTTCCCATATGTTGGTTCAATATCTTTAAGTGCCAATTCCGGCAAATAATAATCACCACATAACATATAAGTAAGTCCATTTTTCTCATCGTAAATTTCGTTCTGCATAAAATATTCTCCTTTTCTTCCTATAATTGGTCGTACATCTTCAACAGTGTTCCCTTTTTCATTTGACTATATTTCACTTGTAATTCTTCATATTTTTTCTGTAGATTCTCATATTCGTTTTTCGGAACACTATCGGATAATTTCTGTTCTAAACTCTTAATCCGTGCTTCCTGTGCTTTTGCAATAGCATCGCTTTTAGGATTTCGCAATATCATTCCCTGTTGTTTTTCCTTCAATTCCATCATGACCTGTTTCACATTCGGATTATTATAGAAAAAACCTCTGGAAAGTCCTGTTAATTTTGTAAGTTCAGCAACTGAAATTTTTATATTTTTTCTATACATTGTTTCAATAGCTGTTATTGCTGTTTCCGTCATTTCCGCACTTTTTTCTTTTGCCAGTGCTACCATTTTATCGTGTTTCTGCATTTTCCTTTTCCCTCCTGTATTGTGCTAATAATTCATTCATTTCATCTCGTACAGCCTTTGTATCCTCCGCTAATGCTTCGTTTCTTAACCGCCGATAATGTGGTATGGTTCGTGTATCCTTATGCCCCAACAGCCTTGCAATGCTATCATCATCTAATTTCATTTCTGTAAGTTTTACTCCAAAAGTGTGTCTAAAACGATGTGTACGAAACTCAAAATAATTTCCATTATCATCCCTGATATCATTTTCATAAATCATGATATTTACATGATATTTCAGCATTGAATCTGTATATAATTTCCCATTATCTTGCAAAAAAATATATTCTGAATCTGGATGGTCCTTTTCTGAAACTTCTATTGCTTTTCTAATCACTTCTGCCAGCTGATCGCTGACTGGTCTTTTGTATTTCCTTGTTTTATGCTGGAGAATAGTTATAAAATAATGCCCAGATTTCTCAGATAAGCAATCCCTTCGCAAAGTCAACGTATCCTCTATTCTTGTACCGAGCATCTGATGTATTATTAGACATCTTCCTAACTGGGGCTTTAATTTTGTTAATGCACTATTAAATCTCCTGATTTCTGCATCTGAATACGCTTCTGGCAAAGCGTTGTCATATGCTCTGCAATCACTGGACAGAAAAAGATTGCATAAATTTTCTATTTCCAGTTCCCGCCCAATTTCATCCAGCAGATTATCCAAAACCGACAGTTCTGTTGTGTAACTGACTGATGTAAGACCGGTATCCGTTTTTATATAAACCAGATAATCTTCTATCATATCCCTGCTAATTTCTGTAAAATGCTTTACTTCTGGAAACCGATCATACATAAATCTAGCAAACCGACGGAATCCACACAATTCGCCTTTTATACTACCCATTGCTTTTGTCTGGCAGTGGCTATACAATATTCTCTTTATTATCTCTTTAAATTCTCTCTGCCTAATCTCACGAAAATCTAATCTATATCTTCCACGAATCGGATTACTCCTTGGCACAATATCCAGCTTTCTCATATCCCATACATCTTTTTCATTTTCTGGAATATCTGCTGTTTTACACTTCACAACATACTCATAATACATTTTCAGAAAAGAAACCTGAGCGCTATTTTGTTGCTCAACATTCCGCCTATCCGGTCTATTTCTTCTAACGTACAGCGCCAATCCTTTTTTATATAAAAATGCTTTATAGCTTCTCTCCAGTTCTTCCCATTTTTTATCAGTAATGCTGCTACAGCTTGTACACTTCTCATTCAGAAATTCTTTCAACAGATCAAATCTGTAAATATCATTTACGGCTGTTGATAATGATAAACGTCTACATCTATCATCGATATACCCATAAATCTCATCCTGTATCTTTTCATTACGAATCTCTGATATGTAGTACACCCTGTTTTCCTTCCATTTCAGCCCAGCCAACTGTTTTTCTGTAGCTTGTTGATAACAGTCATAAGAAATCAAATTAATATTACCTTTCATCATCTTCTACTCCTTTCAATTTAAATGACTGATTTCTTGAAAAATATTTATCTTCAGCCGATACAATACGTTCCGGCATGAAATCAATGTACTGTTTTGTCATATTCTCACTTGAATGTCCCAGATAATCTCGTACCCCTTGTATAGAAACTCCATTTCCGTACATTGAAGTTGCAAGGTTATGTCTGTAATCGTGTGCTCTAAAGATATAATCTCCACAGGCAATCCCACGAGCCTTACACTCCCGAATCATCTGATTTGAAAATGTCTGTCCATTAAATGCACCACCTTTTTTATTTTTGAATAAATACTCCCCATTTTTTATTCCGTACTTTTTTTCATAATCGTTCACCAGTCCAACCAATAAACTCGGAACAGGAATGACTTTTTCCCTCCGCATTTTGCTTTGATATATGCGCATCCAATTCTCATTGCCTTGTGAATAAAAGGCTCCCGATTTTATTGTACAAACCTCGCTTTTCCTAATTCCTGTGCAAAACAAAATCAAATACATCAACTGTAAATGCTCTGGGAATGCCGGCAACTCCTTAATCAGATGAGCAATTGTTTTTTCTGGAACACTTCTTTCGTTGTGTTCTGGAAAACCTTTTTTTAAAAATCGTTCCGGATAAAACTTCAACACTTCAATATTTTTCATTTTCAAAAACTGTAGAAATGTATGTATATGAGTTATATATCGGTTAAACGTGGAATATTTAATATCGGACACATCCAAAATAGATACATAATCCGCTATATCTTGTATCTCCAGTTCAGTTACTTTCTTACTCTGTCCATCCAGATATTTTAAAAATTGTGAAATAAAACTTATTGTATTTCGGATATTTGATAAAGACAGATCAGATATCCCAACTAAATATTTTGCGTATAATTGTAAATACCAACGATTTTCTTTTTCGTAAATATTAATAAATGAAAGACTTTTAACAGGTGAACTGGCATTGATTCTTGATTTATCAAACTGAAACCTATCCATATACCAGATACATGCTTGCCAATTTATCTCTGAATCTGTTAGAAATAACGTTCTTCTCGCAAACTCAACAATCTTAGAAGCCTGTTTTTTTATAATTTCTGACTCCTTGTTTAAATACAGATAAAATCTGTTTTCATCTGCCTGTTCCATTTCTTCAATATCATCTATTCCGTACTTATCGCAAAACCGTACAAGTGCTTTTAATGGTTCTAAAAAATATCTTCGATGTCTTTGTACCTTATCCATATTCAGAATTTCACACAGCAATATTTTTGTCTGTCGCACCAACTGTGATGAATGTATCCTCGTTAAGTCCCATAACAAATCATTCTTATCGACCACCTGACGGAAAGATTGTGCTTTCTTCTTATTGGGGACATACAGCAAAAACAATTTGTCTTGCTTAAAAAACTCCTGTTCTACAGAGAAGGGCTTTCCTTGTGAATAGACATCCGGCATATTTTCTATTTTTAAACGATCAAATAAGCTCAGTAATTCCGCTTTATATTTTTCTGAAATATCCTCTTTTTCAAGAGAATCCATATACATTTTTCTCGTTTCATAGTTAATATCTGCAGTACACTGTATATCTGTATACTGAAAAAATTTGTATAACCGGTTATAGTATTTTGCTTCTCCAGTCGTAACTAAAGATATTTCTTCCTTTAATTTTTCAGATATTTTTTCCTGATATAACTTCGGAACAATTTTTAATACTGCCAAGGTAATCCCTCCTTCCTTTTACAGAAAATCTGCAATTTGGTATAAATCTTCATTATTTAAGTAGTATTGATCTGTCGCTTCTATCAATCGTTCATTATTTTCACCCAAGTATTTAATGGTAGTTTCAACTTTCTTATGCCCCAAGGCAAAACGAATGTCATTCAAATCCCATCCTTCTTTTCTTCTTTCCTCCGCAAAATAGTGTCGGAGCTGATGCGGATGGGAATTGATATCCGTTTTTTTGGATAGCCTTTTCAACATGCTATACACAGAATCCGCATCTAATGGCTCTCCTTTGTTTTTTCCAGTTAATTTTGTAAATAGATACTCCGAGTTCATCAGACTTTTTCGATTATCAGAAATGTACTTAACCAAGAACTCAAAAGTTGTATTACTTAACAAAGCCATTCTATATTCTGCATTTTTTGCTCTTGCCAAGTTGGTATTAGATTCACGATACCTTACCCAAACCGTCCTTCTTTCAAAATCAATATCTTCGGTATAATGGATTCCTAGAATTTCCCCTAATCTAAGACCGGTTTCTGCCATCATTGCTATCAGCAATAGATCTCTATCATTCGTACAGGCATTTATCAGCTCCTGTATTTCTTCGGATGTTATTTCTTCCAGATTAGATTCTTCTTCTTTGAAGAAACCTTTAAACGAATTCACTGCATTTTGATGATTTACTCCCATACTGTCAAAATATGATACTTTTTTTACTCGTAAGACTTTAAGCATTGGCAAGACATCTTCCAGTGCCAAAAACTGGTAGTATCTGAAGACTGCACCAAGATACATATTGCAGGTCTTATTGCTCGTCTGTGTTTTATGCTCAGTATGCTTTCCACTCTTAACCCAATACAAGAAATCAATAAAATGTTTATTCTGCTCTGAATAGGATAGCAATGTAATCTCATCCAATCCTATCGTTTGCTCCTGCAGATAATTGTAATAATATGAAAGTGCGAAGGCTGCGGATTTTACAGTATTCGGAGAAGCATTAATCTGATCCAGATGCTTCAAATACTTTGATGGAAGGATTTCAATTTCTTCAATATCAGAAATAATCAAAAAACGTGGTCTATTATCTTTCAAAACCGAAACAACCCTATATTTCAATCCACAGCCCTCCTTCCTTTCTTTTCGATTTGTTTGACTTCTTTGACTTCTTGATTTACATTATACACAAAGATATCAAAATGTCAATTACGTTTTTGACTTCTTTGACTTTTAAAGGAATATCAATAAAGCATTTTTTGATTTCTTTATGTTTTAAATTGATTTTTAGGGATATAATTGATAAGATAAACTACAAGAAGTCAATTTATACAAAGTCAAAGAAGTCAAGAGGAGATTTGAATGAACGAATTTATATCAAATTCAGGCACACTAATAAATCCTGACAGCGTTTACGATCAGGAAAGATTCATCAATATACTTCAAATCATTTTACAGAAAAAAACACAAAAAGAATTATCTGAACAAACAGGCTTAAATAATGCAACCATTTCACGAATGCTCAACGGTGCCCGATCTGGAAGACCATATAAAAGCACTATTGATAAAATTGCAAAAGCCATTGATGATCCAGAACTTATCCAAGAATTATATGATGCAACGGGATATTCTTCTAAGAAAATACGGGAACGGAAAAAGATAATTGCAGACAATGGATTTTCTCTGGATCTCTCTACTGTTCAGGTGCATGAAAAATTTTTTTCTACCTTAATGCGTGGACTTTCCATGATGACAAGTCTGCATAAAGTTGAATGGACAATAAAATCCGGAACACCCAGATCATACGATTATTTAATTGAATTAAAAGAGGGAAATATAGATTATTGGTATATTAGATATGTAGATAGAATTACTTCTGATGAAGAAAGAAAAAAAGCCTTAACTGCCATTTATGGAGAATTTGCAAAATTGAAATTGGGCGGAAAAATCAAAGTTTCTTGCGCCACTCCTTCTTACGAAGATTATGATTATTTTGTTACAATTCCACCATACCAATTAAATACAAATGCTTCAATTATATATTTTGATTCTGAACTCGAAAGATTTGCAGACGAAACCTTTTTAGAGACAGCTTTACCACTTAAAGAAAATATTCCTGTTAAGGATTTTTGTAATCTTACCGAATCACTGATACTATAACTTTTTGATTTTATCACAGAGAGAGTTGCTTATGGCTCTCTCTTTTTTTAACGCTTCCTCCTCCCATATTCTAACTCATTATGGCAAATCATTTTCTAAAGCAAGTATCGCCTAGAGTAACTCAAAATCCCATTTCTGGATTATAATTCTCTGACGAACTTAATGGAGATTACGATTCCCCATACCCTCAATATCACAAAATATCAAATTTTGCTATTAGCTCATAATAAATTTTCGCAGCTATCTGTTTTTGCACTCATAGTTACCAAAAGCTTTTTATAACCATCTGCTTCTACCAGTAACAAAATGTCAATAGTTTTTTAATCACTTTTTCAAAAAAGGCAAAAAAATAGAACGTATAGATTATTTCCATACGCTCTATCTCACATTTCATATTAAATTTTTGAATTCTACAAACTGGAAGTTATAGTGCAATCTTTTTCCATTTTCTAATCTTGGTTCTAAAGGTTCCGAACGGAGCAACTGTATTAACATGTATGAATTTGTATACTTCCCAGACAGCTGTTTTAGTTGCTTCGTCAGCCCATTTTCTCATATGTGGTTTAAATAATTCTTCATCACTCAGAGAATCAATCATTGCATAAATAGAGTTGATATTCTCATTCAATCTGTCTTTCAATTCTTGCAGTGACAGCTGAGCATATGTATCTGTGAACCATTGATATAATTCGCCAAGCTGATTCCACTTAAAATTATCCGAAGGAGTTTTGACAGGAATACCCTTTCTTTCGTCTGATTCCCATTTAATAACAAGAGTTGTCCAGCCAACCTGATAAGCAAGATTTTCTGCCGGAGTTCGATCGACCTCATCAATTCTCTTATCTTTTAAATGCTCCGGAATATCATTAAATTCTGAAATATACTTTGCAAAGCTTTTATTTATCTCGTTTTTAAGCTCGTCTTTATTCTCATATGTTCTCAATAGTCTATCTCCTCAGTTTCCGATTTTCCAGTTTCAAAAAAAAGGATTTTTCAAATTAGTCTTTGCAAATAACCTTTGAACCTTCACCATCAATTACAATTCCCTGATGGTTGTTAATAGGGCATAGATTCAAATCCGAAAACTCAGTCATTATTTTCTCGGTAACTTTCTTAAATGGTGCTGTAAGATAATGCGGAAGAACATAGAAATCAATCAAATCAAGCCCTGCATCATCTTCTTGTGAGTAGTCCTCCGGCTTTTCATCCATTTGCTCGATATATTGGATGCTTGGAGCGCATATAATTGCGCCTGCCGACTCGCCGATCATCAATTTTCCATTTACCAATTCCTTTTTCAGCAACCCATCAGTTCTTGTTTTACGGAGTTGGTCCATAAGAAAGAAAGAATTTCCGCCGGTAAAATATATCACATCTGCATCTTCAAAAACAGACTGTATCGTTGAATAAGCCTCCGTTGAAATATCAATTTCAGTTACGATTGCTCCCAACTTTTTGAATAATTTTCGAGCCGAGCCGACATAACCGGTGTAGCCTTCACGCAACGAAGCTGTTGGAATAAATGCGACTTTCTTATTTTCAATTTCTTCTTTTATCAGACTTCCTACACTTGAAAAGTGCGAACATAAAAATAGTTTCATCAATATTCTCCTTTATAAATACCGATTTGTTACTCACATGATATCATATTTTTTCTTCAATTACATCCACCTAATTTTAATATACTGCCTGTCGACTTGCTTCTGTAACCAGCATCCGGTTAATCTTCTCCTGCATTGTTTCCTTTGCATTTTCATTGAAATGATAACGGACAACATAGACTGTCTGCCCGATTTTCTTTGTAAATGTGTTACCCTCTGTTTTTGTATTCATCATTTTTTCCATAATCATTTTTCCTTTCTTTTGGAGCCCCAGCAGAGAGTCATTCCATTGGTCTCTGTCAGAACATTATTCTTTAAATCAGGCCCAAAATGGGCACTTCCAGTTTCACAGGCTACCTATATATAGCCTTTTCATTTTTGCTTGAAAAAAGCCTTGTGATCACAGCACTTTTTTAACGTAAAAAGCGTTTTAATATGATACAGCCAACGACAAGAAGCATATCTAACAAATATCATTGTCTATCACTTCTGTTTTCTCTGCCGATATCTCTCTGGTTAATGCCTAATAATCTTCCCTGCCAGACAAGACGATAAGTACAGCGTTTGCTTCTATCGTGTTTCCAAATACTTTCTTCCATCATACGATGGTTCTTCATCAAGTTCCAGTCCGTGACGTTTACAGATATCTAAAAACATTGTCCGGCAGGCAGAATCGGCTGCAAATTCAAAATTTTATTATTCAAAATAAATAAAAATGGATTCCACCAAAATACCCATCACCAAAAATGTACCGGACACTTCTATTCATTATATTTGCACCAACAACTTGAAGTTATCTTCCTGCTTACGACTTTCCAACAACATAAACTCCAAATATCATTTTGATAATATAAAGATACTTCTTTCTTACCCCAGAGCAAGATCCACCTGTGTTTAACAATATTGTCTTTCCGACAAATGTTCTTTCATCAAGTTTTTATCTTGCTGGGGATTCCCCAAACCCATTCTTTCTATTTATGCCGAGGTTACTGTACACATTAGAGCAAGATCCACCCCGGTAATACCATATCGCTATTTTAGCAATACGGCATTTTTCGGATGTTGGAATCTTGCTGAGGATTGTGCTCCCCAGTTCCTCACATTCAGCATAAATATATAATTGGTTCCTCGAATTTCTTCGGTCACAGCACAGGGAGAAAAAATAGGCTAAACAGCCCTATATCCCTGTGAAATCACCATGTGATTAAAAAATAGCAAGGACAGGAAGTGTGGATACACTTCCGCAAAATTGCCAATTTCGGAGCCATATCCAAAATTGAAAAATACATAAAAATCAAAAATCCGAAACCTTACTCGATATCCAAATTTATAATTTTTACAGATTACAAAAAAACCAATATGAAAATTTTACAAATTTTGTAACACATGTAAAATTCCCATATTGGTTTTCATTCATCTTTTATGGATTTGGAATATTCTATGTTTTCAAATATTTTACTTTGAGCAAAAAACAGCTCTATAAACTTTTATCATTGCATTTTCTGGTATAATTTCATCAACTCTCCCACACAATCTGCTTCCGTCATTTTTGTACTAAAGCCATACGCAGCCATAACAGCTTTATCATTTGCAGTATGTGCTCGTCGTAACTCGGCTGGCATTGTTAAAGGATCATATAAAGCCGCAAGATTACTACTAGGATATAATGTTCTTGCTTTCAAAATTTCCTGTGCCGATTTTTCAATTTGTTCCCGATTCTTCTCCGTTACTACAGGCCACGGAAAATTGTTATACACTATTGTGTTTGAATAACTATAATCACTTTTTAATCTTCCACACACTGCTCGCATCCATGCCATGTGAACATTCGACATCAATACACCAAATTCATAAAATGATGCATTGGGCATAGTGAATAATTTGTCTCCCGGAATAATTTCACCATCTAAATAATCCATTGGAATATATCTACGATTCTGAGAAGAAACTTTGGGAATCGCAATATATTGATTTTTATGTTCAAGTATTGATGCAAATAAAGTTGGATTCTCAGCCGCTTTTTTTGTGTTCGCTCTTGTACTACTAAGTCTAAATTCACGTACTTTATTCACTCGTTCTAATATCATCGGACATTTTTTTAATAATCCAGGATCAGCTCCAACAAGCCAAATACAATATCTCGGCTTTCGATCAATAAAATCTTTTCCCATCATATAATGTCTAAAAAACGGAGAAGCCTGTGGTTCTTTTTCCAAAAACTCTTCCTTTTCCTCTTCCGTCAATATTAAAAATCCACCATCAATTGCTTGCCCACCTAATGCTATTTCAGGAACATTACACAATGGTTTCATTCTTTTTTCAATGAATATATTTTCTGCATCAAGCAAATATCCATTAATATTATTCGCCGGAATTGCGTTCTCACCTGAATAAATTATTTTCTGCTTATTATTTACAGCTCTGCTAAAGCCAACAATTACACAATGAACATGCGCTTTTATTGACGCTTCACTATCCCATATAAATGTTCTGTATGCAAAATCAATGTGTACACCTGATTCAAAAAGCGGTTTCCAGAGAATCGAAACACTTTCTCCCTGTGTAATTGAATTAGTTGATACCAATGCTGCTCTGATATTATAATTTCCCATATAGTCAGCCGCTTTTTTATACCAGCAACTAACATAATCAAGATTTCCTATACTCTTCCATCCTTCAAATATCTTCTCAACATCTTCCTTCTGCTCCGACGCCATCCAACGTGCTCCTACAAATGGCGGATTTCCCATTATAAACGATAATTTTTCTGCAGGAATTACATCATTCCAATCAATTCTTAATGCATTTCCTTCTGTAATATTTACATATGTCTTTAAAGGAAGAAAATCGTCATTAAATCCATACACAATATTTTTCGTTTCTTCCAACATTTGAGATTCTGCAATCCATAAAGCCGTTTTCGCAACTGTAACTGCAAAATCGTTAATCTCTATTCCATAAAATTGCTGAATAGAAACTCTAATTGGATTATTTACCTCTACCAATGTCATTTGTCCGCCAACTTTTTCCTTTATCACCTCATTCTCCAAACGACGAAGCGACAGGTATGTTTCTGTAAGGAAATTTCCGGAACCACACGCAGGATCAAAAAATGTAAGTGATGCCAATTTATTTTGGAATTCTTCCAATTTTTTATCTCTGGTACGCTTCACTTGAATTGCTCTAATACTATCAAATTCCTTCTGCAAATCTTCCAAAAAAAGAGGACTAATAACTTTATGAATATTTTCAATAGATGTATAATGCATTCCTCCCGAACGTCTGGTCTCAGGATTTAATGTAGATTCAAATACCGCTCCAAATATAGTTGGAGAAATATCACTCCAGTCAAAATCTTCTGACGCTTTTGTAAGAAGTAATTCTTTAATTTTCTCTGTAAAAGGTGGTATCTCAATAGTTTCATCAGCAAATAACCCACCATTTACATACGGGAACTGAGCAAGTTCTTCCTCTAAATACTCGTCTCGCTCTGATACAGGTGTATCCAATATCTTAAATAATTCTATTATAGCTCTCCGGCAATCCTTTACTTCATATGTTTCCAAATAATCATGGAACATATTTCTCTTTCCAAAAATACCAGCATCTTCTGCATACAAGCAAAAAACAATTCGCACACATAAAGCATTCAGGCTCTTTAGTTTATGCTCTCTTTTTTCTCTCTGCTCAAGTGTTTCATCCTTTTCCTTAATATCTGGTATACGATATTGTTTTAAAAACGCATCATAAATAAGCCCAACAATACCTCCTGCTTTTATTGATACTTCCATTTCATGCGATATTGTCTTTACTTCCTTTTTCACCAAGAAGTCCAACAATGGATATTTGCTTTGTAATTCATCTAAAGCAATCTTTGTCGGTTCTGGCTGTTTCTGGTTCATATCATAAATCCAAATTTCAGCAAAATTTGACGTAACAATCCACCGAGCTCTTTCATCAAAAGTCAGCTTTCCATTATATCTGTCTGCCTGTTCAAATGGAGTAAGATCAACATCTCCTGAATTCCTGATTTTCTGATCCAATGCTTTTCCAAGACTCTTCTGTTCAATAATTACTCGTGTTTCAGGAATATACACATCAATACGTTTTGTATTTCCATCAATTACAACTTTCTTTTCAAAGTTCAAACGTTCTGTCACATTATCCATTCCCAAAACATTCGTCAATAAATCAATCCAATAAGAACGTCCATCTTCATCTTCTTTCCCTTTTCCCATCCATCGGTTTACAAATTGACGGGCAGCCTCTCTTTGTTCTGCATCTGTCATGCTTTTTTCCTCCTAAATAATCGTGCATTCACAAATCTTTCTCCGACTATTTTTACATATCATATCCACAGTATATCATAAAATTATTACAGAACAGCATTCATATATCATTATTTGTATTGTGTCTGCACACAAGGAACTTCTACCGCCAAATCATAATAATATTGATACATGATCATGTTATCTTTTGCTTCTATATACACTCTCTGAGCTTCTTTCAGCAAGTTATTCCAAATATCTTTCCATTCACTAGGAGCCGAATCTAAAAACCACATATTATTAAATGACATTTCTATCGTCCCCCATAAATCATCTTCTTTACGCTCAGTTTTTATATTCATCTGCATATTTCGTGCAATTTCCAATGCATCTTTTTGTAAAAAAGTGAATTTCACTACTTTTTGAGGATCTGGAACTTTCTTAAAACGACGCATATGAGCTTCTGCCTTTTTAATAATTGTTTCCAATTGTTCATCATGCCATTTTTTATCCTCTAGTATCTCTTCTTCTGACATTTGCGCTTTTTCTTCATTAATTTCTCTTTGCATTTCTTCCAATTCATGCTGTGCAATATCATAATATTTCTTTTCAATCACCATAATCTCTCAACTCCATAAAAAAAGAAACAGTCAACATTTTCGTTACAACTGTTTCCTTTATTTTTGAAGTCCCCGGAGCATTTGTATCACTACATTCTGTTCTTTTTCATCAAGATTATTCCAAATATTCAGAACCTCTTGTTGTGATTCTGATAAGCTTACTGGAACATCCATTCCGGCAAAGAATTGTGCCATTGTTACTCCCAGTGCATCACATATCTTTTCTACAGTAGGCATAGTTGGTAAACTTTCTTTAGCAATAATTTTTCCAATCGAAGATTGAGATATACCAGTCAATTGTGACAGCCGATATTTACTCATATCACGTTTTTTACATAAAGCTATAATATTGTCCGCAATATAATCCTCTGTACGCAAGTAAATACACCTCTTTCCGATAGTAGTTACCTTAATTGTAACTAGAAATCCGCAAAATTATTAGAGATGTATCTTACAAGTATTTACTAAGGGAAACAGTAGTATTAAAACAAAAAAAATAGAACTATATAAAGTTGTATTCCATTAATGTCAGCTTATTATCTAAATGCTCATATTCTCTTTGTATTTCTTCAATTTTATCATATAGTTTCAGCACTGTCGAACCCTTTATCATTTTATTCTCTTGGCACATCTGCCGGAATTTTTCTTTGTACTCCCGCAGTACTCTTCCTTTTTCCTCTAATTCCTCCAGTGTTTTGATTTCCTCTTTATCTGCCATGTATTTTCCTCCCAGACATAATTTTTAATACATAAATGATAACCCTTTTTTCGCTGTTGTTCAATTACAACTTATCGCCTTTTTCTCCCATCAATCGACAATCTTCTTTTTGCTATATACATATGATATACTTCTCTTTATACAACTAATTGCTGTTGTATAGCTCACCATTTTTTCTATCTACAACACAAGAAAGTCAAGTTGTGATGGAAAGGAGGTGAGGACATGGAAATAAATTATGCACTTATAGGCAAACGTATAAGAGAAACCCGCAAACAACGAGGATTATCTGCCGAGGAGCTGGCTGAAATTGCTGATCTTTCTACTGTTTATATAAGCTATATTGAAAATGCCAAGCGTAAACCCAGTTTAGAATCTTTAATCAAAATTAGCAACGCACTTGAAATTACTATTGATGAATTACTCTATGGGAACTTGTTATACAATCCTACGGAATATCAAACTGACATTGATTTATTAATGGCAGATTGTACCAGCACTGAAAAACGTTACATATTCGAGGTTCTTTCAGCCATAAAAAACATTTTACGAATCAATGATTGGCATCTATCCTCAAAACACAATTACGATGCTGATAACCCGAATGATTATTAAATCATTCAATAACAATCAAATATCTATTTCTACATAAACCATCCGTTAATCACTTAACCGATGGTTTATGTCTTTTTCAATCCAAAAATTCTATGATAGTTATATCAACTATAAAGGATGTCGCTATTGATGAAAGAAAGTGAAGAACGAAGCAGTAATATTGATGAACAGAAAGCCAGAATCCGGCAAAGATACAAAGGTATTGATCCAGAAGAACTGGAAGTAATTCCGGCACTTCCACCAGAGGATATTTTTAAAACAGAAAAAAAACTACGAGTAGCTGTATATGCAAGGGTATCTACGGATGATCCACGCCAAACATCCTCATATGAATTACAGAAAAATCATTATCAGGATGTAGTAAATAAAAATCCGAATTGGATGCTTGTAGAAATATATGCCGACGAAGGCATTTCCGGCACTTCGCTTCAACATAGAGATGCATTCAAAAAAATGATTGAAGATTGTGAAGGCGGAAAAATTGATTTAATCATAACAAAAAGTGTATCCCGATTTGCAAGAAACGTTGTTGACTGTATCCGATATGTACGAGAGCTTTCTTCACTCCGTCCACCCGTCGGTGTATTTTTTGAAACAGAGCATTTAAATACTCTTGATCCCAAAAGCGAAATGATTCTGTCATTCATGTCAACACTTGCGCAGGAAGAAAGTCATACCAAAAGTGAAATTATGAATTCTTCCATTGAAATGCGTTTTCGTCGGGGAATATTCCTTACACCTCCTCTGCTCGGATATGACCAAGACGAAAATGGAGATCTTGTAATCAATCCACATGAAGCTAAAATTGTGCAGCTTATTTTTTATATGTATCTTAATGGAAGTAGTACTCAACAAATTGCTGATTCTTTGACAGAACTCGGTTGTAAAACAAAAAAGAATAATGATGTCTGGTCATCCAGTACCATACTACAAATCCTTCAAAATGAACGCCATTGTGGGGATGTTCTGGCGAGAAAAACATGGACTCCGAATTATCTTGACCATAAATCAAGGAAAAACAATCAAGACCGTAATCAATACAGAAAAGTCGGACATCATGAAGCTATTATCTCCCGAGATGATTTCATAGCTGTTCAAAAATTAATTACAAATGCGAAATATGGAAATAAAGAGATTTTACCAGAATTACATGTGATACAAGAAGGCTCTCTAAGTGGATTTATAAGCATTAATCCAAGATGGTCTGGATTTAAATCCAGAGACTACTTTGAAGCATCTCAAAGCGTCCTTAAACCGGCAAATATGAATGCACCTGATACAATTACTGCTTCCGCCGGTTCCTTCGATTTAAGAGACTATGAAGTTGCTAGAGGACAATTTTTCTCCTCGGTTGGTCGGATTTCTGTTTCTTTTTCATATAAACAGATCTCTTTTAACAAAGATGCTATACGGAAATTTCCAAACATAAAATTTGTCGAAATGCTAATACACCCGAGCTCAAAACTACTTGCTATTCGACCATGTTCCTCTGAAACAAAAAATAAAGTGCAGTGGTCACGTCTCAAAGATGGTCAACTTATTCCAAAACCAATTTCCGGTGCTGCATTTTTGCCAACATTATACGAGATATTTAAGTGGGACAAAAAATGCAAATATAGAATATTAGGAGTTGCCCACCAAAAAGACAATGAAAATGTCCTTATTTTCAACATGGACGATACAGAAATACGAATCCCGACAAGTACCAACGAAGTATCCGCCCCCAATAACAACACGCCTGATACAATATCTGATTCTAAGAGTGTGTTAGCTTATCCTGCCGACTGGATGAATAGCTTCGGTAATAATTACTATACTCAGTCTCAAGCGCCAGAATTAACAGAATTTACAGTGGACAAAAACTGGCAAACTGCTTCAGAAAGTAAACCTTATAAAGAACCCGAGCTACAAACCACTCCCAAAGAAACCATTATACAAAATATAAAGAATATTATTACAGAAATTAAAGGAGACACCCAATGAGCGAGCAACCTATAAATCAATGGAATATGACTACAGAACCTTCTGATATGATGAAAATCAACACACCTATGCCAATAACAGTCGCACCCAGCCCCTCAAATCAAATGGAAGTCATTGACGATGATTCTTTCAGCTATGACGGTTATCAAGTTGTACGTGGCGAATTCTTCGCTCATATTTACGAACCTTCGTTTACGTTTAATAACTACAAGGTATCTGTAAATACCGCCTGCATAAAAAAGCTACCCGATGTCGAATATGTGCAAATATTAGTCAATCCCATTGAAAAAAAACTGGCTGTCCGTCCCTGTCGAGAAGAAGAAAAAGACTCTTTTCGTTGGTGTTCCTCTGGAAAAAAGCGTTCGCCAAAACAAATCACCTGTCGAATTTTCTTTGCTAAAGTGATATCTCTCATGGATTGGAATCCTAATTATCGGTACAAGATTCTCGGCAAATTAATTCGTTCTGGCAATGAAATACTGTTCATTTTCGATTTAACTTCACCTGAAATATTTCCTCGTACACTAAAAGACAATGGAACTGTAACCACTGCTAGGACACCTTCTTATCCTGAAGAATGGAAGAATCAATTCGGTATTCCAGTGGAAGAACATCAGAAATCAATGCAAGTCAATATATTTGAAGGCTACGCAGTATTTGACATACAAGAAAAGAAGAAGGCAACTGATAAATCCATAGAAAAAGCAAAAGAACCATCAACAGCAGAAAGTGAGGAAAAATCCTATGAACAACAAACACTCTTCCCATCCACTAATATGTATTGACTTTAAAAAGAATCGTATACGAATCCACCGCAATACACTCCGTCAAATTGGTAACCCAGAATATATTCAACTTCTTGTTAATCCTGATCAAAAAATGATAGGTATAAAGGCTAGTTGTGCAGAGGATAAATTGGCACATAAAGTTAAGGATTATTTTGTCATCAATGGTAACAGTTATGAATTGTACAGCCGAGAATTACTATATTCACTTTCCCAGCTTAACCTTTCTTGGGAGAAATTTAACATTTTTCGTTTAGAAGGCAATATTTACCCAGATAAGAAAATAGCTCTATTTTCCATGGATAACATCATCACAAAACTGCCACAAACAGAATTCAAATCAGAAATAATGGGAGATGAGTATGCGCAATTATAGTATATATACATTAAAAACAAAACTAGAATTCACCAATTTGTATCAATATCTCAGTGAAAAAGATTATAAACAACTTGAGCAACAGATATTATGTCATTCCTATCACACCCCCATCTGCACATGGAATGGTATTGTCATTAATGGTATAGAAGCATATGAATTATTTCGTAAACACAGTATTCCTTTCCGAATAAAAAGACTCCATTTTTCCAGTAAAGAAGATGTAATTTCATGGATATGTACTGACCAACTTAAACGAGAGGATTTAACCAATATCAATAAAAAATACCTGATTGGGAAAAAATATGATGCTGAAAAAATTTTAGTTTCAAGACAACTTTCATCTACGAATAAATCTCATATTTCCGGTGCAAGCATCGCAGCAAAAAAAATATCCGAAGAATGTAATGTAGCAATGGCTACCGTTTACAAATATTCTGCTTACAGTAGTGCACTAGATATAATTGATGAAAAAGTTCCGGATCTTGTCAAACGAGTTCGTTCTGGTCAGCTTTGGATTTCCCAAGCTAATATTATTGAACTTTCAGGATTATCAAAAGAGCAGCTTTTAAGTCTAAATAACTACCTTCTTGCCGAAAAGATAGAACATCTCAGTTATCATGATATGAAAAGGGAATTACTGTGGAATAATTACGCCAAACCGATATTAAAGAAAGAATCTTCCGTTTCTATTCCATCTATACGCAATCTGCCACAATTTGATCCAGATGCGGAAATTGCAAGTCTTACGTTGACGATTCCCTCATGGAACAGTTCTATCGAAAGAGTATTAAAAGTTTCAGATTTTAAAATTGCATCTGATACAGCAAAATATAAGCTTAAATATCAGCTTATGTGCCTAATATCAACCACAAATAATATTTTGAAAAAATTGGAGGAAATATAATTATGGATGGAAATACCGAAGATTTACAAAAGTTTGTTCCCCAAGTGCATTTTGAGCAAATACCTATTAAAAATTTATGTTCAAATCAAGATTACCAACGTAATCTTTCTATCAAACACGTTCAGCGTGCTGCAGCTAATTTTGACCTTTATCAGATAAACCCTGTAAAAGTAAGTAGACGTGATGGGATAAATTATGTGTTCAACGGACAACACACTATAGAAATTGTCGCTCTCGTCTCTGGATCAAGAGAAACTCCTGTCTGGTGCATGGTTTATGATGATCTTGTTTACACTCAAGAAGCAGATATTTTTGCAAATCAGATGAAATATGTCAAATCGTTACTACCTTATGAAATATTCATGGCTAATATTGAAGCTGGTAATGATAGAGAACTTATTATTCGTGACCTTGTTGAATCATATGATCTCTCTATTACTTCTTCCTCTCGCCCCGGAGGTATATGTGCTGTATCCACTTTAATTAATATCTATGAAAAATATGGTTTTCACACTCTTGATCGTGTTTTACGCCTTTGCGTTGCCACATGGGAAGGCGCGCCTATGTCCTTTAGCTCCAATATGCTTAATGCTATTGCCCGTCTGGATAATGCTTATGGAGAAACAATGAAAGATGACACATTTAAAGAAAAAGTAGGACGTGTCTCTGTCAGAGAAATCAGTCGTACTGCCAGAGAACGTCGTGCCGGTTCATTAGGGTTTGCAGAAGCTCTTTTACTAGAATACAATAAAAAATCCAAGTATTCACTTCCTTTTGAGAAATTATACACTCATAAAACACCCAAAAAAAGAGAACAATCAACTGAAGATGAATCCGGTCAAAGTTCCACTCCAGAAGGTCAGTTAGATTTATTTTCTACGGATCAGGACAATACTCAGGCTCTGCCAAACGAATAGCGCAGAGCCTTCAGCCTTCGTTCTATCCATACTTTCAAAAGAATACCCTACTCTAAGACTCCCTTTCATGCAAGCACTATTTTATCTTATTCCAAATTCATCATCCGCTCCATCCGCCACCTTATATATGAATATCCATTCCAAATATTTGCTTTTACCGGATACTCTTTCCTGTAAACAAATACAGTGTGATATTTAACAAAATGCATTCTACACCAGTTATGTATATCCTTCATATATATGTTATTTATACCGTTCACCCACTGTTCTAAAAACCATATGTCTTTATCTGACAATAACTCCATTATGAACAGTACATTATAATATTGAATGACACCTACTCTCTTCCTTTCCTCTATTAACCTTTTACACAATAACCTATACTTAATGTTCATATCGTTCCTATGCCTTCCCTCTAATCTATATTTTCCATCCTTATATACGTTATATATATAATTGTTATATAGTACATATAAATGCCTGTAACATATCCAGTGCTTCTTCTCCTCTGACTTCACCGACAATAATCCTCTCCGGTCGCATCCGGAGCGCTGTCCTGATCAGATCACGGATATTGATTTCGCCTGTTCCTTCTACATTTGCATTCCGTGCTTCAAGCCGCACCAGATTTGGAATCCCTGTGATCTGCAGTTCCGCGCTGTCCTCAATGGTAATAATACGTTCTTCTTTCGGAATAAAATCCGACAATACATTCAGAAAGGTTGTCTTTCCTGATCCTGTCCCTCCGCTGATAAAAATGTTATACTTTGCCTTCACGGCCTGGATCAGCATTGCTGCCGCTTCTTTTCCGATAGAACCTGTGTCGATCATCGTCTCCATCGTAATCCTGCTTTTTGGAAACTTTCTGATCGTGACGATCGGTCCATTGAGCGCAACCGGCGGCAGTACCACATTTACTCTGGATCCATCCTCCAGTCTCGCATCTACGATCGGTGTTGCCTCATTGACAACCCTGTTACAG
The DNA here is from genome assembly GCF_027662015.1 of Coprococcus sp. AM100_B19A. Lineage (NCBI taxonomy): Bacteria > Bacillati > Bacillota > Clostridia > Lachnospirales > Lachnospiraceae > Coprococcus > Coprococcus sp. AM100_B19A. The sequence goes on along the minus strand of NZ_JAQDKN010000014.1, from coordinate 27,024 downwards.
CCTGCTACCATCTGCTGAACCACATCTTCAAGCTTTCCCTTTGAAAGGAACTTTTTATCGGTTTCATAAATCCTTCCGTTACGCTCGATGAAAATCGGCTGCGTTCCATTGATCATAATTTCCGTAATCTCTTCATCCTCGATCAGCTCCTGCAAGATATCCAGCTTCCTGAACGCGTTAAAAAGCTCTCTCCCGAGAATTGCCTTTTCTCCAAGCGGAATGAACTCTTCTTTCGATTTTTCTTCCAGTATCCTGTGGATCAGTTCCAGCAGCTCTTCATCGCTTGCTTCCTTCGACAGATCCATCTGCGCCAGAATTTCTTCATGAAGTTGTTCTGCCCTCCGCATAGAAGAACCTCTTTTCTGTACTTTCTTTTAATAACTCAACTGTTTCTTTTACTGTCTGACGTATATTTTTCCCCATATTGATATACATGGTACGCGACTCCAGCTCCTGATACCGCAGTACCTTCAACATATGCTGGTACTGCGCAATTTTTGCCATCGCATATACATCCTCCGCACACGGCATGAGAATCTGGTCACACAGCCTTAACAGCTGAAACACATCCTCCATCCCATTTCCGATATCCAGAATGATCACGCTGTATACACTTTGGCTGATCAGTCTTTCAAATAGAGTTTTCCATTCCTCTGTATGCACAGCACGAAGATCTGTCCATACTTTCATTGGCGGGATATAGTCCAGATCACCCATTCTTTTTACCATGGATGCAATCCGTATCCCGATATCATCTCTTTCCTGTTTTGCATAGTAAAGAACATTTGCCAGATCAGGAGCATCCTGATCCCGGAAATATCCTCCCATGCCTGCATAGGTTTCCAGATTCAGATACAGCACGTCCTCTGACTGTGCCAGTGCTTTCCCAAGTTTCAGTGAAAACGTTGTCTTTCCAATTCTGTGAATCGGTGAATATACTCCAAGGATTCTTCCATTTCCGTTATCCGCACACGATCCCGGAAACTTCTCCTCCTGAAGGCCTTTTAAAATCCCGGTCATCAGTCCGTCAACCGGCTGATATTTCCGAAGCTCCGTTTCCTCCTCTCCCAGATCCACACAATGCTGTCTCGTCAGAATAATTCTCTTCCCGGCAAAAATCTGCTTTCTTTTTTCATATGGAACATCCTCACTGATCAACAATACCTTTATCAGACCAATCTTCAGTAACTCCTGTACCATTTCCGGCGACGAACAGATTCGCACTCCTGCTGTCACCTCTTTTTTCAAAAGCAGCGCCTCCGCAAGTCTTCTGACATACTCTTCTTCTGGATCACAAATTAAAATTTCTCTGTCGATTCTTTGCTCTGCTCCTTTCCGGCATGTCCGCCCTTTTTCTTTCAAACTTTGAATCAAATGCCGAATGGCATATGACGGAACACGTTTGCATTCCTTTTTTGACACAGTATTTATCAGAATATAAATACTGCTGAAACTGATTTTTTGATTTTCTAACTTATTGCTTTGCCTCTCTTGTAAGACGTATTATATGCGCCACTTTTCCCTTTGTCCATAGCTTTAAACCAGAAAAAAACGTTTTGCGCAACACCTACATAAACTGATAAAACATAATCCCATAAAGCATGGCAACTCCCGGAATTCCAAGACATCCGGACACAAAAAATGACAGGACATTTAGTCCGACAGAAACAGGAATGTTTCTATAGTCCATCCATTGATTGACCAGAAAAATACTGCCCATTCCTGTCAAAGCCCTGACAATAAAGTTTATCTGCCATGATCCTCTTCTTTTCATGCTCCGCCACCTCCTGCTCTATCTTATGAACTTTTTCACACAGATATGTTTTTTACCTTTGAAAAGAAGTTCCTATGGAATAAAAAAGAGTGCCACTGTCTGCACTTCGCAGTCCAATGGCACTTCCCCATATCTTTTATAATTCAATTTCCACTTTTCGCCCGGTCCGGTGATACTGATGGTATCGCACCCCGGCACAGTCAAACATCATTTTAGATGCTTTTACAGAAGTTGTATCTGCATACTTGTCTGAATCATAGATTACTTCTTTGATTCCACTCTGAATGATCGCTTTTGCGCATTCATTGCACGGAAAAAGCGATACATAAAGTTTGGCTCCTTCAAGACTTCCTCCACTGTAATTCAAGATTGCATTCAGTTCACTGTGTACGGTGTATACATACTTTGTCTTCAGCGGATCCTCACCTTCCCGTTCCCACGGAAATTCATCATCCGAACAGCCTCGTGGCAGACCGTTGTATCCCATTGACAGAATTTTGTTATCTGCACTTACGATACAGCATCCCACCTGGGTATTCGGATCTTTTGACCGTCTTCCCGAGAGAATGGCAACTCCCATAAAATATTCATCCCAGGAAATATAATCCTGTCTTTTTCCACTCATGATCGTTTCCTCTATTTTGTTCCGAAAATACGGTCTCCGGCATCTCCGAGCCCCGGAACAATATATCCATGTTCATTTAACTTTTCATCCAATGCTCCAATATACACTTCAACATCCGGATGAGCTTCCTGAAGCTTCTTTACTCCTTCCGGTGCTGCAATAATACACATAAAACGGATATTTTTTACGCCTCTGTTCTTCAGCATCTGGATCGCTGCGATACAGGATCCTCCCGTAGCAAGCATCGGATCTACTACAAATACTTCTCTTTCTTCACAGTCAGCCGGAAGTTTGCAGTAGTATTCTACCGGTTCAAGAGTTTCCGGATCACGAAACAAACCGATATGACCTACTTTTGCAGCCGGAATCATCGCAAGCATACCTTCTACCATTCCAAGTCCTGCTCTCAGGATCGGAACAACAGCAAGCTTCTTTCCTGCAAGCTCTTTTGCTGTCATCTTGCAGATCGGTGTCTGGATCTCGACATCCTGTAATTTCAGATCTCTGGTTGCCTCATAGCACATCAGCATTGCGATCTCACCGATCATCATTCTGAAATCCTTTGAACCTGTTTCCTCTCTTCTGATAATCCCGATTTTGTGCTGAATCAGCGGATGATCCATTACGTGTACATTTGACATTTGTTTTTTGCCTCCTCGTTTAACTTATTGGCAAGTTTTTTGACATACCCCTGGATCAGCTCATACATCTGCTCATACTGTTCCTGTGTCTGACCATATACAGACGGAATCTCTTTGCTTCCATTTACAAATTCACATAGTGTATAAACCTGTCCTTTTCCCGGATAATCATTCTGTATCTTTTGTTTGATACTGTCCTGCATTGCCAGAACAAGCGTATCTTCCCCAAATTCCTCTTCTGATAATGCAACAGTCTCATATCCTTCTGTCTCAATATGATGTCTCGCCAGAAGTTCTTCTGCTCTCGGATTCAGTGGCTCCGGGAAGAGAACCACAAGTCCCCTCGCACACACCTCGTATTCCTGGAAAAGCGGCTGCTTTTTCAGAATTGCTGCTGCGATCGGAGCACGACAGTTCGCGCTGTTGCTCACAAATACGATCCTGCGGTAATCCTGAAGCTTCGTGATCTCAGATGCCTGCAGTACATGATGTCCTGCTGCTTTGCCCAGCCGGTTCATGATCGCAGTTCCGATACCTGCCTCCGGAAATGCTTCACTGTAAATGTAATCAACTTCCTCTTCATCAAATTCACGTAGGACTTTATAAAGGTTTCTCGCAACCGTCTTTTCATTCACACGGGAACCTATGCATTTTACTACACCGGTCGTATACTGATCAACCGATTCATTAGACGCAATGATCCCCACCTTATATCCAAGTCTTACCTGCTCGTAAGCAATCTGCTTGATCGCCCGAACAGTCTCTTCAGGCTCTCCGTCGACAATGATCATCTCTGCCTTCGGCGCGTAGTGACGGTACTTCATTCCCGGTGCTTTCGGTGCTTTTGTGCTGTTCTCTGAAATCAAAGTTTCATCCACAGCCACCTCACCGATCACTTCACTTAACATCTCTTTTGTGATCGCTCCCGGTCTCAGGATCATCGGTGGAGTCACCGTCATATCCAGAATCGTAGACTCTACTCCGATATCTACACTTCCTCCATCCAGGATCATCTCGATCTTGCCACTTAAATCCTCTGCCACATGCTGTGCTGTCGTCGGGCTCGGTCTTCCGGATGTGTTGGCACTTGGTGCTGATACATATCCGCCTCCTGCAAGGATCAGTTCACGGGCAATCTCATCATCCGGCATACGCACAGCGACCGTTTCCAGACCACCGGTTGTTCCTAGCGGAACTTTTTCGTTCTTATTGAAAATCATCGTAAGTGGCCCTGGCCAGAAATGTGCCGCGATCTCATCTACAATAAGTGGTACAGATTCAACGATCGCACCCAGATCCTCCAGTCTCGCAATATGGACGATAAGCGGGTTGTCTGACGGGCGTCCTTTTGCTGCATAGGTCTTTTTCGCTGCCTCCTCATCAAGCGCATTTGCCCCCAGTCCGTAGACTGTCTCTGTCGGAAATGCCACCAGACCGCCGTTCTTCAGGATTGAACCGGCTTCTTCCATAATCACCTGATCTATTTGGTTTCTGTCTATTTTTTTTATTATTGTTTCCATGTGTTTCATTATAGCATTATCCACATGGCATGGCAATTTTAATTTCCATACTCGTTCAGGTATTCCAGACATTTTGCGATTCCTTTTGCAACAGCTTCTGCAACCTGCTTCTGATATTCTTCTCCCGACAATTTTTCTGCCTCTTCCGGATTAGTCAGAAAGCCGCATTCCACGATCACCGTAGGCACTTTTGTCCGCCTCAGAAGATAATAGGTCTCATTTGCTTTTGCCTGCCTGTGATTTTCCGGATCAATCTCCTGCAAACTTTCCTGCAGGATCTTCGCAACAGCCTCTCCTTCCCGGGAATGGCTGTAATAAAACACCTGCGCTCCATGAATTTCCGGGTCTTCATAGCTGTTCTGATGGATACTCACTGTAAGGACAGGTTTCGTCTCGTTGATCATCTTCACTCTTGCCTGCATATCTTCTGTCTTTTTACTTCCGTCTCCTGTTGTTACAAGCCCTTTATCCTCTTTTCTTGTAAGCTCTGCTGTTATCTTTTCCTTTTCCAGACATTTTTTCACTTTCTTAGTAATTGCCAGATTGATATCCTTTTCCAGAAGGTTATTCAGCCCGATTTTTCCCGGATCACTTCCCCCGTGTCCTGCATCCAGGATTACCTGAGCCTGCTTTGCCTCCACCTGATCCGCCTCGGTATACCTGCTTAATGTATAGCTGCCATAAATACATCCCGTCAGTAAAATAAGAGCCAGAATCCACTTTATTTTGCTCTTGAAAATAGTTTTCCCCCTTTTTACCATTTCACTGATTTTTTTATTCAAAAAAAGAGCCTCCTGCATATATTTTTACAAATATATGCATGGAAAGCTCTTTTCTATACCTTTCTCATTATGTAATCAGTTTACATATTTCTGAATCAGATCCCAGATATCGGAAGTCTCAAATCCAAGTTTCCATGCCGCCGTTCCTGCCAGATTATTGTCCTTCATAAGTCCGAGTTTGACTTCAAGTGAAGAAGCATCCTCCAGCCAGATCCTGTAGGTTGAATCGTTATCTCCCTGCCACTCTGCATAGTTCTGCTTCGCCGTATCATCCCATGTCACAGTTGCTCCGGCTTCGCTTACCCGCTGTGCCGCTTCTTCCATGCCAAGTGCTTCGCTGGTAACTTTCATTGAATAGCTTTCAGCCTCGGTTCCCTGATCTTCCGCACGCTCTTCGTCCGTCTTCGGTGTCTCATTCCACAGCCTTGTATAGAATGGCACTGCATTGATCACCTTATCTGCCGGTACATCCCGCAGGGTTTCTTCAATTCCCTCTTTTACATAATTGTAAGATGCCACAGAACCTGCTTCATAGGAACCGGCAAAATGTTCATCATATCCCATAATGATCACATAGTCTGCCATAACCCCCTGTTCTTCTCTGTGATAATGTGTGTTATAACCCTTCGGCACATAATTATCTACAGAAAGGACCAGATTGTTCACCCGGCACAGCACAGAAAGCTCCCGGATAAACTGAATGTAATGATCTCCGACATCCGTCGGTATCTGTTCAAAATCCACATTAATTCCGTCAATTCCATTCTGAAGTGCTGCATTTACCAGCTGATTCTCCAGATTCTCCCTGCTTGAAGTATGACTGAGCAGCTCCATATCGTCTACATTCTGGTCGAAATTATCAACCAGCGCCCATACTTCCATTCCACACTGATGTGCATAATCCACATAGTCTGTACTTGCAATGGAACTGATATTTCCGGAATTATCCGTTACACTGAACCATGTAGGGGAAATCGTATTGAGTCCTTTTGTAGCTGCAAGCGCATCTTCAATCCCTTCGTTGGCAGATTCACTTGTGACCTGATGCCATACCAGATTGATCTTGTAATCTTTCTTGATTCCTGTATAATCCGGTTCCTCAAATTCTCTTGAGATTGTCTCTTTCTTGGCATCCTTCAGCTTTGACTTCTGAATATACCCGACAATTCCGGACTTTGTACAGACTTTTTTCCAGTCACTTACATCTTCAAGAACCGTAAGCTTATCTCCCTTTTTCACTTCTTCGAGCACCGGACTTTTTACACCTCCCAGAATCCTTACCTGGGAATCATCCTTAACCTTTGCCGTCTGACGCTCTCCAAACTTACTGGTGATCACGACTCTTGCCGGATCTTTATAAACTTCGTAGTCAAAATTTGCATATTTCTGCAGGAAATCCAGTGCAATATATGCTGTATCTCCTTCTGTCTTTACAATTGTATAATCCTCACTGTTCACAGTATCTGAAACAGAATAATCCTTACTGTCTGCCGCTACCTTTACCATATCTCTCGGCAGTGTATACAAAAGTATATGCTCATTGGAATCCCAGTAAAAACGATCGCTGATATAATCCTGTACAAAGTTATAAGACAGATATGCAGTTCCGCCTTCTGTAATTGCCTGAGCATCCAGTACCTCGTTGTTGATCGTTACACCCATCTGCGACTTTGCCGTAATTCCAAAATATTTATTCAAATCATAGGTTTCTTTTGTCGGCCCATACTTTATCCAGTATATTGTTCCACCGGCAAGCCCAATGACAACTATAAAGATCACCAGCAATGCAATACACACGTTTCTGACACGGCGACGTCTTTTTCTTGCTCTTCTCCGTCTCTGATAACCTACGCCCGGATCCTCGTATCTTGCCGCAGCTTTTCTTGCTGCCGCAGCTTTGCGTCTGCGCTCTCTTTCCCTTTGCTCATTGGTCATTCTTCTTTCGTCCACATGACACCTCCTGTTTGCAGCATATTTTCACAGCTTAACTAAGCTTGTAATATGCGCATACTTTAGGTTATTATACCACATATATCTGACATTTGTACACATCTGAAAACTATTTCCATTCCCCACAGGTCATGTCCTGGCGAGGGGGCTCTGCTTTTTTCATTCCACCTGTGAATGGTCTGTTCCTATACTGTTAAAATCCAGTTCCCGGATCATTCCCTGTTCATCCAGAATATAATCCCGCATATAATTACTTTCTTCTCTTACCATATGCGCTGACACGATCTGAAGCGGACTTGCCGGAAAGCCATTCATCTGCATCCGGACACCGCTACGCTCATAATTTGTCAGTTCCGTAAATAAATCCTGATACTTTTTCTCTTGCTCGTCCATATTTCCCCCTTGAGTCAGACAGTTTTTACGGCAAAAAGCGACCATAAGGCAACACTTGTGATATATTACTTCTCCTGTGCTTTTTCCGATGACAAGAAAATGATCACTGTCCATACTTCGGTTCAATTGTTAGGTTCTGTTGATAAATCGTCTGATATGACCTGAATGTACTTGATTCTGTACGCTGTGTGCGAAATGCGTATGATAAATTCAAGATTTGTGCGATTGACTGGTCTGTCTTATTTTCCTGTAACGCCATTATAAGAAAGAGTTTATAAAAAAGCAAGCATTTTTTATTTTTTATTTTGTTTACATCGTTCCGTTTTTTGTTTATACTATTAGTAATTGTTCAGATAGATTTTTGATTGAATAGGAAGTGATACTTTATGAAGATAGAAAAGATAAATGATAATCAGATCCGCTGCACACTTACCCGTGATGATCTCGCCCAGAGACAGTTAAAGCTCAGCGAGCTTGCTTACGGCTCCGAGAAGGCAAAGTCTTTATTCCGCGAGATGATGCAGCAGGCCGCTTCTGAATTTGGATTCGAAAGCGACAATCTGCCACTGATGATCGAAGCAATCCCGACCGCCGGTGATTCTATCGTTCTGAATATAACCAAAGTTGATGATCCGGATGAACTGGATACCCGTTTTTCCAGATTCACACCTACTCCTGCGGACGAAGCTGCTGATAAGCACAAATCCGTGCTGGAACATCTGAAAAAGCTTGACGGAGCCGAAGATTTTCTCGACATTCTCCGCCAGATGAAAGAGGCTGTATCCCAGCTCCCGGAGAACCCGGAAGCACTTGCCGATACTCCGGTCCAGGAACAGGCTCCTGCTTCAGAAGCCAAAGAAGCAGCTCCTGCTGAACCTTCTGTTCCACCGGTCCGGCTTTTCTCTTTCTCAAGACTTGACAGTGTAATTCATGCCAGTCATTTTTTAGCTGAGATGTATGATGGTCCGAACACACTTTACAAGGATGAAGCAGAGAACATGTACATCCTGACACTTGCACAGGGAGAGCATCCGTCTTCTGATTTTAACCGTATCTGTAATATGCTCTCCGAGTATGGTTCACCGGAACAGGGTGGTGGTATATCACTTGCATTTCTGGAAGAACACTGTGATATGATCCTTGCCAAAAACGCAATACAGACTCTGACTTCATTTAAATAACAGACAAATCCACAATTTTTAACTTGGCGAAAAAAGACGGGGACGGCAGATTAATGATCTGTCGTCCCCGTTAAATTATATCTTTTATTTATTCACGGTCTATGCTTCAGCTGCTAAGAGTGCGTTGATCTTTGCGATAAGAAGATCTGCATCAATTCCATGAACCATTGCTGCTTCTTCAAGAGACTCACCCTGTGAAGCCGGGCATCCAAGACAATGCATTCCAACTTCCATAAGAACCGGTGCTGTCTGTGGAGCTACCTGAAGTAATTCGCCAATTGTCATTGTTTTTGTTACTTCGACTGCCATCTTTCTTCCTCCTTTGCTTTTCGTATCCCTTATTATAATACCATTTATCCCAAAAAACAACCTTAATATCCGACTGTATTGCTCGGATATTAAGGTTTCTTTGCTTTTGTAAAATATTTTCCCCCGTTTTCCACAAAAAACGTATGTTTTTATGTGGACAATGTGGATAACCCACAAATATTCAGCATTTTCACATTTTTCAAATGCCTGCTTTCACTGGTGTTTCCAAGCTTTTACACGATTCTTCTTACTGAAAGAATTGTCGTATAAGTCGCCGGTGAAATCCCGATTCCCTGTTCCGGGTTCTGTGCATTGACGATCTGACCGTTCCCAATATAAATTCCGATGTGGCCATCATAACAGATCAGATCTCCCGGCATCGCCTGATCATAGCTTACCTCCACGCCTGCATTAATCTGGTCATACGTTGTCCGTGGAAGACTGATTCCAAAATGCGCAAATACTGATTGTACAAATCCGGAACAGTCTGCCCCATCTGTCAGACTTGTGCCGCCCCAGACATACGGATTCCCAATGAACTGGCATGCATAATCAACGATCGCCTGTCCATTTGACGCCGGTTGTGCGGAAACTTCGGTAGTCTCCGTCTGCTGTACATTTTCCTGGACTTCCTGCGTCATCTGCGCTTCTTCGGATTCCCTGGACACTGCATAGTTAAATGCTTCTGCTTCTTCTTTTCCTTCCTGCTGCGCTTCCGTTACCAGATTCTCCGCATACGTCTGCGCCTCTGCTCCTGTCAGTATATATTCTGTTTTTACATATCCGGTGACATCTCCCGATTCAACTGCCGTCCATTCTCCCACAGGACCTGTGATCTTCGCCGCGTATCCCGGATACAGCTTTCCGACATATTCACTTTCCTTCGTCGGTTCGCTTCTGACATACAGAAAACTTGTTACATTGGCAAATGCCATATCTAAATACTCACCCTTATTTTCCGGTACCAGATAATCCTCAGCTTTAATCTCCCTGTTCTGAGAATAAAGATCATTCAATACCGCTTCTATCCCTACGCCCGGCATCTTTGCAGCTTCTGCGGTGTCTCCATCTGCTGCCATAACCGAAATTCCCGGAGATACTGTCATCCCCAGAAAAGTAACTAGGAACAATCCTTTTTTTAGATTTGAATGCATAAATCTCCCTCCTTCATGTATTCTTATCTTTTGTAAATATTACAGAATTGTTACATTTGTTACGGTGATATTATATCAATCAAATTTCACATTGTCAAGTTTTCCTCAGTTATTTCGTAGTACACAGTTCTACACCGTTCTTTATACACTTTGTTTTTTCGTCATATTTGTTACAAATTATTACATCTCGCTTAACAGTATTTCCATTTTTTATTCTTTTATTCAATATACAATTTTTTATTGACATTATAAGAATATTATTATAATATGATTTTAGTAATTATTATTATTATTATCTATTTGTAGGAGGTGACATCAATGGCAAGTTTAAAATACAGCAGACAGCGTGAGGCAATTAAGGATTATCTTTCCTCTGTTACAACACATCCAACAGCAGATACTGTATATATGCATATCAAAGAAGAATTTCCAAATATCAGTCTCGGAACCGTTTACCGCAATTTAAATCTGCTTGCCGACATAGGCGAGGCAATTAAAATTACAACACCCGATGGCGGCGATCGTTTTGATGCACGTACCAATCCGCATTATCATTTCTATTGCAAGTGCTGCAAGCGAATGATTGATATGGATTTTGATCACATGGATAAGATCAACCATCTCGCATCCGAAAGTTTCGATGGTCAGATTGAATCACACACCATGCTTTTCTACGGTATCTGCGGTGATTGTTTAAAAAAGTCCTGACTATGTAGTATAAATTCAGAAATTTTGAAAAAACTTATCAATTATAGTTGACAAAGATGGATGTATATGTTATCTTAATATCAGTAACAGTTACTAATATTGCTAACTAAAAGAAATCAAATATACTATCAAAAAAAGAAAAGGAGATTATTATTATGAAGAAATTTGTTTGTACAGTATGTGGTTATGTATACGAAGGCGAAGCAGCACCGGAGAAATGTCCAGTATGTGGCGTAGGCGCTGACAAGTTCACAGAAGTAAAAGAAGGCGAAAGAGAATGGGCTGCAGAGCATGTAGTTGGAGTAGCTAAAGGCGTAAGCGAAGACATCCTTGCCGACCTCAGAGCAAACTTTGAAGGTGAATGTTCAGAAGTAGGAATGTATCTTGCAATGGCAAGAGTAGCTCACAGAGAAGGCTATCCGGAAATCGGACTTTACTGGGAAAAAGCTGCTCACGAAGAAGCAGAACACGCTGCTAAATTCGCAGAACTTCTTGGCGAAGTTGTAACAGACAGCACAAAGAAGAACCTTGAAATGAGAGTAGAAGCAGAACACGGTGCAACAGCAGGCAAATTTGACCTTGCAAAACGTGCAAAAGCTGCAAACCTCGATGCGATCCATGACACAGTTCATGAAATGGCAAGAGACGAAGCAAGACACGGAAAAGCATTCGAAGGATTACTCAAACGCTACTTTGGCTAAGCTACAAGCCGAGCAGGGATAAATAGAAGAGCCCCTGGAAGAACGAATTTATTCATTCTTCCAGGGGCTCTTCTATTTATCCCTATTAGGCGACAGCCTACAGCGAGAAGTAGCGCAGCGCATTCGAGCTGGCTCGACCTCCTATTTCTGGTTCGCCGGCTCCACAGCCACCGTCTTCCCTTTAATTTTCACATTCTTCATCGCGTTCAGTACCTCACGGGCATATTCCCTCGGCACCTCAACAAATGTATACTTATCATACATATCAATCGTTCCGATCAGCTTTCCATCCATTCCGCTTTCCCCGGCGATCGCACCAAGAATATCTCCCGGACGTACTCTCTGCTTCTTACCAATATTGATGAACAGACGTACCATTCCGTCCTCACCTGCACCGGTATCTCCAAATTCCCAGTCATTTTCCTCTGTAGTTTTATTATCCTCTGTCATTCCACAGCAGATCTTCAAAAATGCTGCTGCCATATCCATCGCTGTAAATTCAGAATTATTGACACGTTCTTCGATGGCATTGATCATCATGTCCAGATCTTCCTGCTCGATCACACGCTCCACATCATCCAGAATATTTTCCATCTTAGTATTCGCAACGTCATTCAGTGACGGAACTTTCTGTGCATAGATCTTCGTCTTGCAGTATCTCTGGATCTCTTTCAGTTTGTAAACTTCTTTTCCTGATACGAAAGAAAATGCTCTTCCTTCGCGTCCTGCGCGTCCGGTACGCCCGATACGGTGTACATAATATTCATCATCCTGCGGGAGATCATAATTAAATACTGCTTCCACTTCATCTACATCAATTCCACGGGCCGCCACATCCGTCGCTACCAGGATCTCTGTCTTACCGGTCCGAAAGCCCTGCATCACGCGGTCTCTCTGTTCCTGCTTCATATCCCCGTGAAGTCCTGCTGCAAAATATCCGCGTCCGAGAAGTGCATTTACCAGAAGATCCACCTGCTTTTTCGTATTACAGAATACAACCGAAAGCCTTGGTGAATAAATATCAAGAAGTCTGGAAAGAACTTCCTCTTTCTTCTTCGGCTTTACATCATAATAATACTGCTCAATATTCGGAACAGTCAGTTCCTTTTTTGTAACTTTGATCACTTTTGCGTTATTCTGGAATTTCTTCGTAATCTCCATGATCGGCTTCGGCATGGTTGCTGAGAAAAGCACGGTCTGACGCTCCTCAGGAACACCACTTAATACAAATTCGATATCCTCACGGAATCCCATGTTCAGCATTTCATCTGCTTCATCAAGCACAACCGTGTGTACAAAATCCAGCTTCATCGTCTTTCTGCGCATGTGGTCCATCACACGCCCCGGAGTTCCGATGACGATCTGTGTTCCACTCTTTAAGGAACGGATCTGCTTTACGATATCCTGTCCTCCATAAATCGGCAGAACCTTAATTCCATGCATATATCTGGACAGGTTGCGGATCTCGTCTGCCACCTGGATTGCAAGCTCTCTGGTCGGGCAGAGAACGATCGCTTGCAGCTTTTTCAGCTTCGGGTCTACCTTTTCCAGAATCGGGATTCCAAATGCTGCGGTCTTACCGGTTCCGGTCTGTGCCTGCCCGATCAAATCGATCCCGCTAATCATTGCCGGAATTGCCTTTGCCTGAATCGGTGAAGCCTCCTCAAATCCCATGTATCTTACTGCTTTCTGAATCTCTTCCGAAAGTCCCATTTCTTCAAATCTAACTGTTTCCATCCATTATCCTTTCTATTAAATACATTACCAATTACAAATATGACCTTAAACTCCATCATATAAAATCTGCCAGGGCGCATTCTCGCGCCTGCGGCGGTCGCTTGCGCCAACTTCCTTATCCGTCGCAATGCACAATAAAAAACTCCTTACTTGGTGACAATACAAGTAAAGAGCATCGTAACATTCGCGTTATATTCTAACAAATAATTTTTAAAAAGTCAATTTTCACTTGCATTTTATGCATAAACGGTATAATATACTCATATACTTAATGTAGTATTGATTACTACGTGTAATGGTTTTAATTATTCATCTCTAAGGAGGGATTTATGATGAAAAAGAAACATATTAAAGATCCAGGAAGTGCAATCACACATTTTATCGGCATGCTGATGGCAATTTTTGCCGCATTTCCACTTTTAATAAAAGCAGCCCACGAACCGAGCCGGATTTACCTGATCTCGCTTGCAATCTATGCAGTCAGCCTGATTCTTTTATACGCCGCAAGCACAACCTACCATACCTTTGATCTTTCCGAACGTGTCAACACGATCCTGAAAAAGATCGACCATATGATGATCTTCGTACTGATCGCCGGAAGCTACACACCGATCTGCCTGCTGGTACTGGAACGCAGAACCGGACTTATCATGCTCGCACTTGTATGGGGTATTGCAATCACCGGAATTATTATTAAAGGGTTCTGGGTATTCTGCCCGAAATGGGTATCCTCCGTCCTCTACATTAGTATGGGATGGATCTGTGTCCTCGCATTCAGTCAGATCCTCAACAATCTGACACGTACAGAATTTGGATGGCTTCTCGCCGGCGGAATCATTTACACAATCGGCGGTGTGATCTATGCACTGAAGCTTCCGATTTTCAACAGTAAGCATAAGAATTTCGGCAGCCACGAAATCTTCCACCTCTTCGTGATGGGCGGAAGTGCATGCCACTTTGTTGTAATGTATTCTTTATTGTAAACCTTGCATCCTCGAAAAATCCAGAAATCTCGCCCCACTAAAGCTGCGAAAGTAATTTTTTATTCTGCACAAAATGCCGACAGGAGAAGCTAATCTGCTTCTCCTGTTTCATGCCTTACTGCCCCGTCTCTTTATAGTTCATCACCAGTCCAAGCTTCGCCCTCCGCGTCATATGCTTGATCGCATACTCCCGCCGCATCGCCTCTTCCTTCGTCTCAAACTGTTCCAGATACACCAGCTCTACCGGTCTCCGGGATCTGGTGTATTTTGCGCCTTTCCCGGCATTATGCGCTTCCAGACGCTTCTCAATATCATTCGTCCACCCGGTGTATAATGTTTCATCCTTGCATTTTAAAATATATGTATAATTCATCGCTTCAAAGAGGGACTAAAAAGCCCCTCTTCCTTTCTTCTGCTCTTATTCTTCAGCCAGATAGTCCATCGGATTGACCGGCTGACCATCTTTTAACATCTCGAAATACAGATTGCAGCCTTCCAGACTGTAATACTTGGTCGGAATCTCCAGATATCCGATCACATTTCCCGCTTCCAGATAATCACCGACTTTCACCTGCACTTCCTTGAGCTGTCCGTACATGCACTCGTAGCCATTCCCCATATCCAGGGTCACCGTGATTCCCGTCTGTGCAAAGGTATCAATGGATTTGACAATACCTGGTGCTGCTGCAATCACGTTATCGTTCACCGCACCGGATATGATCATCGCCGGATTATATCGGTACTGGTCCAATGTAGAAAAATATACGGTTTTATCCATACTGTAGCTCATCAGCACATTGCCGTCCACCGGCCACAGAAGCTGGCTGTCTTCCCCGAAATTCAGGTTCATTGCCGTTCCTGCGGTCTGCGTGCTGTCCGTCTCCCATGTATCCATCCGGTTCTCTGTACTTCCATCTGCTGCCGTATTTGCAGCCTGGCTGTCCTCTTTTGTCACAGGCTCTTCATCTTCCAGCGCTTTCTTTGCAATACTGCTTGTCTCTTCCGTATTTCTTTTGATTTCTTCCTCTTTCGCCTGCTGTTCTTCCTCGATCTTTGCCTGCTCATCCTTCACATTTGCCCGGTAATTTCTCCATGTATAGGCTCCTGTAAGCACAATAGCAGCGGCAAAGCAGACCGCAAGACCGATCGACGCTCTTTTTCTCCTCTTATTAGAGGACTGCTGCTTTTTATTCATATTTTATCACCTCTGACAATATTTTTGCCAGAAAATGACCAACTTATTCTCCCTTTTCGTTTTTTTCGATCACAATATCCGTGACCTCTTTCAGACTGACATCAGTGAAAAAATATTGCAGGATTTCTTCACAGGATTTCCCTTCCTCTGCCATCTTCTCTGCCGTATACTGGCTCATCCCAAGACCGTGCCCGATTCCCTTCGCCGTAACCCTTGTCTGCCCGTCATAATCCTGAAGCGCAAAACATGACGAGGCAAGATGGTAGGTTCTCCGGAATTCTTCACCATTTACTGTTTCACTGCCACAACGGACCTCTGTCACATACCCGGCACTGTCTGTTCCTGTCACTTCCATGTCGCTTCCCTGGATCATGGACACGGTCATCTCCTCTTTTGCCTCCACATCTTCGGGACATTCCCTGCTCTGAAGATACGGATACTCTTCCGAACCAAACACTTCATTTCCAGACCTTGTTTTTCCGTTGCTTAACCGGTGATACGGGGTCAGAATCAGCTTTCCGTCATACATCAGAACCTGTCCCCTCGTCTCATCCCACGCAGCTTTCATCTTCTCATAATATTCTCCATAATGATCTGCTCCCCAGTTGCTCTCCATCTGCTGCCTGGTCCAGTATTCCTTCGTCAGGACAGTGCTGGTGCCCTCATCCTGGATGCTTTTGTAAATGCTGGTCCGGATCAACACTGCCTGTGCCTTTAACGCTTCCTCCTCCGCATCTCCCTCAATTTCTTTAGCCAGAATCCCGATCCCATATTCATCCAGTGAAATTTTTCTGTTCTTTTCGTCACTTTTTACGGTCACATACGGGCTCGTCCCATTGTCCTGCGCCAAACTGCTTCTGCCATTCAGCAGAATCGTAACCACATACGGAAGTAATATAAGAATGGCAGCAAAATAGCCTGCCTGTCTGAAGTATTTTCGCATAATAAAACCTCCCATACCACTGTATGAGAGGTTTTGACTGATTATGCTTCTGGTTTAACTGTAACATAATCCAGTTTCCAGATATTATCAACATATTCCTGAATGGTTCTGTCTGAAGTAAATTTACCACAGCTTGCTGTATTCAGAAGTGCCATCTTAGCCCAGCGATCCGGATCTTTGTAAGCTTCTTCCACTTTCTTCTGTGCTTCTGCATAAGAGCGGAAGTCTTTCAGGATAAAGTATCTGTCCGGTCTGTCTCCACCCTGTGTATTCAGAAGTGAATTATACAGGTCGCGGAACATCTCATGGTCACCATGTGAATAAGTTCCATCCATCAACTGGTCAACGACTCTCTTAATATCCCAGTCATTGAAGTAGATCTCCTGCGGGTTATATCCGCCATTATTCTCATAGTTGATAACTTCGTCAGAACTGAGGCCGAAAATAAATGCATTTTCAATTCCAACTTCTTCTACGATCTCTACATTGGCTCCATCCATAGTTCCAAGTGTCGGTGCACCGTTCAGCATGAACTTCATGTTACCTGTTCCGGAAGCTTCTTTGGAAGCGGTAGAAATCTGTTCGCTGACATCTGCTGCCGCGAAGATCCATTCTGCGTTGGATACGCGGTAATCTTCGATAAATACGACTTTCAACTTTCCATTGATGCTCAGGTCATTATTTACCACATCTGCTACAGAGTTGATCAGTTTGATGATCTCTTTTGCACGGACATATCCTGCGGAAGCTTTTGCACCAAAGATAAATGTTCTCGGATAGAAGGACATCTCCGGATGTTCTTTGATCTGGTTGTACAGATACATTACATGCAGAATATTAAGAAGCTGTCTCTTATATTCATGAAGACGCTTAACCTGTACATCATAAATAGATCTCGGATCGATCTCTACTCCATTGTGTTCCAGAATATATTTTGCAAGACGTTCTTTGTTCTTGTATTTGATATCCATAAATTCTGCTCTTGCCTTCGGATCATCTGCAAGCGGTTTTAATTTTGACATCTGGGACAGATCTGTGATCCAGCCGTCTCCGATGTGGTCTGTTACCCAGTCTGCAAGCAGCGGGTTTCCATGAAGAAGGAATCTTCTCTGTGTGATACCATTGGTCTTGTTGTTGAATTTCTCCGGCATCATTTCGTAGAAATCTTTTAATTCCTGATGTTTCAGAATCTCTGTATGAAGTCTTGCAACACCATTTACGGAGTAGCCTGCAATAATAGCCATATGTGCCATTCTTACCTGACCGTCCATCAGAATAGCCATCTTACGGACTTTATCTTCATTGCCCGGATACATACGGCGAACCTGTTCTACAAAACGGCGGTTAATTTCCTGTACAATCTGGTATACACGCGGAAGCAGTCTTGAGAACAGATCGATTGGCCATTTTTCAAGTGCTTCTGACATGATAGTATGGTTGGTGTAAGCAACCGTCTTTGTTGTTACTTCCCATGCTTCATCCCATCCAAGACCTTCCTGGTCAATGAGCAGACGCATCAACTCTGCAACTGCTACAGTCGGGTGAGTATCGTTCATCTGGATCGTAACTTTTTCATACAGTTTGCGCACATCTTTGTGTTTCTTTTTATATTTATCAAGCATAACCTGAAGACTGGCAGATACAAAGAAATACTGCTGTTTCAGACGAAGCTCTTTTCCTGCATAGTGATTGTCATTTGGATAAAGAACCTCGACGATCGTTTTTGCAAGGTTTTCCTGCTCGATCGCTTTATGGTATTCTCCTCTGTCA
The DNA here is from genome assembly GCF_027662015.1 of Coprococcus sp. AM100_B19A. Lineage (NCBI taxonomy): Bacteria > Bacillati > Bacillota > Clostridia > Lachnospirales > Lachnospiraceae > Coprococcus > Coprococcus sp. AM100_B19A. The sequence continues at coordinate 8,658 of NZ_JAQDKN010000014.1, read as the reverse complement.
AATGCATCCAGTTTAAAGTCTGTGATTGCCTGTGCATCCCAGATACGCAGTGTATTGACTACGTGGTTGCCATATCCTACGATCGGCATATCATATGGAATAGCAAGTACGGATTCATAATTTTCCTGGATGAAATCTTCTTTCTTGGTCTGTTCATTATACTGTACACGAATGGTACCACCAAAACGGACTTCCTTTGCATACTCGTCACGGCGGATTTCAAACGGATTGCCATCTTTGAGCCAGTTATCCGGCACTTCTACCTGATAGCCATCTTTGATCTTCTGTTTGAACATACCGTAGCGGTAACGGATTCCACAGCCGTAAGCTGCGTATCCAAGAGATGCAAGTGAATCCAGGAAGCAAGCTGCAAGACGTCCAAGACCACCATTACCAAGTGCCGCATCCGGTTCCTGATCTTCTACCACATTCAGATCAATGCCCATCTCATCAAGGGCTTCTTTTACTTCTTTATATGCAGTCATGTTGATCAGGTTGTTGCCAAGTGCACGTCCCATAAGAAATTCCATTGACATATAATATACGGTCTTTGGATCTTCTTTTTCGTATGTTTTCTGTGTCGCAAGCCAGTCATCTACAATTGCTTCTTTTACTGCATAAGATACTGCCTGGAAAATCTGCTGCGGAGTTGCTTCTTCAATCTCTTTACGATACAGTGTCCGCACATTTTCTTTCACATCATTTTTAAAAGTTTCTTTTTCAAATCTTTTACTGTACATGCCTATATTCCCTTCTCATTTTTGCGCAGCGGCAGGGATTATTCTCCCTGCTTTTCTACGCCCATATTTACAGCTTCACCGTTGATCTTCCAGTCTTTCACATAGCCTGCAGGTTCAGCCTTTTCAACTGCTACCGCAAGTGTCTCCTGTCCGATCTGCTCTGCATACTCTGCAAATACTTTTTCTGCCTTTTCGCTTCCGTCGTAAGTTACCTTGATCTTATCCATAACTTCAAATCCGGCTTCCTTACGCATAGTCTGGATCTTGCTGATGATCTCACGTACAAATCCTTCTGTCAGAAGTTCTTCTGTCAGGTTTGTATCCAGTACAACGGTGATACCATAGTCACTCTCAGATACATATCCTTCCATCTGTGCCATGTCGATCAGAAGGTCTTCTTTTGCAAGTTCAATTTCCTGTCCATTTACCTGAAGCTTCAGAACACCTGTCGCATTCAGTTCGTCCATAGCAGCATTTCCGTCCAAATTGCTGAGTTCATTCTTGATTCCACCTAACAATTTACCATATTTTGGTCCAACTGTCTTTAATTGTGGTTTAAATGTATAAGAAGTAAATGCACGAACATCATCTGTAAGTTCGATTTCTTTTACATTCAGCTCATCTGTCACGATATCCTGATAGAACTCCGGCAGATTGGAAGCACCTTTTACGAACATCTTTCCAATCGGCTGACGATTCTTGATGTTGGCTGTATTACGGCATGCACGTCCCATTACAACGATCTTCAGGACTTCATCCATGTTCTCTTCCAGAGTCTTATCGATATAAGCTTCATTTGCAACCGGATAATCACAAAGGTGGATACTTTCCGGAGCGCTTTCATCTACGCTTCTTACCAGGTTCTGATAAATTTCTTCGGTCATGAACGGGATCATCGGTGCTGCAACCTTTGATACAGTAACGAGTGCTGTATAAAGAGTCATGTAAGCATTGATCTTATCCTGTTCCATTCCTTTTGCCCAGAAACGTTCGCGGCTTCGTCTTACATACCAGTTACTCATATCATCTACGAAGTCCTGAAGTGCTCTTGCAGCTTCCGGAATCCGGTAATTTGCAAGATGATTATCTACTGTCTTGATCAGTGTATTCAGTTTTGATAAGAGCCATTTATCCATTACAGATAATTTGTCATATTCAAGTGCATATTTTGTTGCATCAAAATCATCAATATTGGCATACAGTACGAAGAATGCATAGGTATTCCAGAGTGTTCCCATGAACTTTCTCTGTCCTTCCATAACCGCTTTTCCATGGAAACGGTTCGGCAGCCACGGTGCACTGTTTACATAGAAATACCAGCGGATCGCATCTGCACCGTATGTTTCCAGAGCATCAAACGGATCAACCGCATTTCCTTTGGATTTACTCATCTTCTGACCATTTTCATCCTGTACATGTCCGAGAACGATTACGTTCTGGTATGGTGCTTTGTTGAAGATCAGGGTTGAAATTGCCAGCAGAGAATAGAACCATCCTCTTGTCTGGTCGACGGCTTCAGAAATGAACTGAGCCGGGAACTGCTGTTCAAATACTTCTTTATTTTCAAATGGATAGTGATGCTGTGCAAACGGCATGGATCCGCTGTCGAACCAGCAGTCGATAACTTCCGGTACACGGTGCATCTGTTTTCCACACTTCGGACACTTGATTGTTACATCGTCAATATATGGACGGTGAAGCTCGATATCATCCGGGCAGTTGTCTGACATGGATTTCAGTTCTTCAATGCTTCCGATCGAGTGCTGGCATCCGCATTCGCATTCCCAGATATTCAGTGGAGTTCCCCAGTAACGGTTACGGCTGATACCCCAGTCCTGAACATTTTCAAGCCAGTCACCAAAACGTCCTTTACCAATGCTTTCCGGAATCCAGTTGATAGTATTGTTATTTGCGATCAGGTCATCTTTAACTTCTGTCATCTTGATGAACCATGATTCTCTTGCATAGTAGATCAGTGGAGTATCACATCTCCAGCAGTGCGGATAACTGTGTTCAAACTTCGGAGCATCGAAGAGAAGTCCACGAGCATCCAGATCTTTAAGTACTTTCGGATCAGCCTTCTTTACAAAGAGTCCTGCAAATGGAGTTGTCTCACCCATATCACCTTTTTCGTCAACAAGCTGCACGAATGGAAGGTCATATTTGCGTCCTACTTTTGCATCGTCTTCACCAAATGCCGGTGCCAGATGAACAACACCAGTACCATCTGTCAGAGTTACATAATCATCACAGGTAACAAAGAATGCTTTCTTTTTCTGTTTTGCTGCGCAGTCATATGCACACTGGTAAAGCGGTTCATATTCTTTGTATTCCAGATCTTTTCCTTTGTAAGTTTCCAGAACTTCGTATGCCGGTTTGTCTTCTTCTGCAAATTTCCCAAGAATGGTGTCAAGCAGAGCACATGCCATATAATAAGTATATCCGTCTGCACATTTTACTTTGGCGTAATCTTCTTCCGGGTTTACGCAGAGTGCGATATTAGACGGAAGAGTCCAAGGTGTGGTTGTCCATGCAAGGATGTATGCATCTTCGTCTTTCACTTTGAAACGAACAATAGCAGAACGTTCTTTGACGTCCTTATATCCCTGTGCAACTTCCTGTGCTGAAAGTGGTGTTCCACAACGTGGACAATACGGAACGATCTTAAATCCTTTGTAAAGGAGTCCCTTATCCCAGATTTTCTTCAGAGCCCACCATTCAGACTCGATAAAGTTATTATCATAAGTAACATATGGATTTTCCATATCTGCCCAGAAACCTACTGTAGAAGAGAAATCTTCCCACATTCCTTTGTATTTCCAGACACTTTCTTTACATTTATTGATAAATGGTTCTACACCATATTTTTCAATCTGATCTTTTCCATCAAGGCCGAGCAGCTTTTCTACTTCCAGCTCTACCGGCAGTCCGTGAGTATCCCATCCTGCCTTACGCGGAACCATGTAGCCCTTCATTGTACGGTATCTCGGGATCATATCTTTGATTACACGGGTAAGAACGTGTCCGATATGCGGTTTTCCATTTGCTGTCGGAGGTCCATCGTAGAAAGTATAAGTTTCTCCTTCTTTACGGTTCTCCATACTTTTCTTGAAAATATCTTCTTCATTCCAGAATTTTTCAACTTCTTTTTCTCTGTCTACAAACTTCAGGTCTGTATCCACTTTTTTGTACTTAGCCATGATAAGCTCCTTTCTGAATCAATGACTTTGTATGCATTTTTGGGTATATAGAAAAATGTGCCCCGGCACGTAGTGCCCTTAATTTTGCAGGAAGTTTTTGGAATTTCCTGCAAAATTAAAAAAGACTTTCACCCGTAAAAGGACGAAAGTCTGTACATCGTTAACCACCTGTTACTGCATACCAGCATATGAGTTTCCTGTAACGGGGGAAATAACCGTCAGAACTTACTCGCCAGATTGCTTTCAGTTACTGCAACTCGGAAGTGATGTTCAGATCTACCCTACTTGCACCGGTCTTCCACCATCTCCGGTTCGCTTTACCTTTCAAATAAACCTTACTGTCTTCGTCAATGTCTTTTGATCTTTTTTCACCATTTCTAGGTTATTATAATAAAGAACCCCTTGCTTCGTCAAGGGGTTCTGCGGGATTTCGTGATTCTTTCCTTATATTTGACTGACCAGACGTTAATCTTTGTCAACTTCTCTTCTGCGCTTTCTGTTTGTTTCCACTTTCTTCTTTCTCAAATGTTTCAGAACAGCCCTCCATACAATAATAAGAATGAGTACTGCTGCAATCACACAGATTACAAGGATTACCTCTCGTGGTATTGTACTCTGAGCCTGCTTTTGTGTTTCACTGTCTGACTTATCGCCGGACACCTGTGCTTCATTTTCTGTGTTATCCTTCTGCAGATATTCATCACTTAATGTCACAGCTGCTTTTCCGACCGGGTTGCCCTGATAAGTATAAGTTACTGTTCCGGTGCTGCTGTTCGTGTCATCCTGCGTAATTTCGTAATCCAGGCTTTGGAAATTTACATTTTCCGGAAGTACAACATATGCATTCGGATCAATTTCTTTAAAATCTGCGGAGTCTTCATAATCCGCAATCGTATATTTTGCGAAATTATTAAATCCATACTCCAGTAAATTGACGGAGTCTGGGTATACATTTTTCCCATGTGTCTTCAAGACAACACTGATCAGCTCCAGATTATCATCCGCTGCACAGGATACCAGTGTGTTGAGTGCTTCATCCGTATAACCGGTTTTTCCGGCTATTGTCTTTGGATAATAATAGTCGTTTCCCTCGTAAAACATCAGATCACTCTGCTGAAAGGTTCTCGCCTGATTTACCAGATTGGTTGCACCGATCGTATACTGCTGTGTCTGGGCAATCGTCTTGAATTCTTCATGATTTTCAAGCAGTTCCTGTGTAATAAGTGCCATATCACGTGCCGTCGTATAATGGTTCTGCGCATTCAGCCCATTCGGATTTTCAAAATCAGAATTTACTGCTCCCAGCTCTTTTGCGCGTTCATTCATCTTTGCAATAAAGCCATCATATCCTAAACCACCCACATTTTCAGCAATCGCATAAGCAACTTCATTTGCAGATGCCATCAGAAGTGCGTGAAGCGCATCATTTAAAGAAATTTCCTCCCCCGCGATCATTCCTATATAAGCATCCCCCTCTGCTACACAATCCACACTATTCTGTGTAATCGTAATCTTGTCATCAAGATTGCCGTTTTCCAATGCGACAAGTGCCGTTAAAATCTTTGTAATACTGGCAGGATAAGCCTTTCCGTCAATGTTTTTCGCATAAAGGATTGCACCGCTTTTTGCCTCCATGACAATCCCAGCCTCTCCGTAAGTAGCCGGTCCTTCCGGCCAGTTCTCCAGCTCATTGCTGGCAATCTTCATATCATATGCCTGCTGTGTTACTTCATCGATTTTCTGCTGCTGCAGGGCTTTAATTTCTTCTTGATTTTTTCCGGAAGTTTCTTCCTCTGTCAGATTATAATTGCTGACCGTTGTATCAATTGGTTCATTTGCTGACGTATCTTCTGCAAATGCGGTCATTCCAAGACTTCCAACCATCACTGCCACCAGCGATGCACTTAAAATTTTCTTCCATCTCCTCACGGATCTTCTCCTCCAAATTCTTTAATCTTATCCGATAAATCCCCGATATCTGTTCAGGCATGCGTAAATATCCTGTTTACGGATCTGTGCCATTGATACAGAAAGATAACTTCCTTTGCAAAGGGATGCCAGACCCTGCTTCTTAATCTGACTCCAGAGCTTTTCCACACAAAGATCAACATCCTGTTCCTTCCGTTCCATTTCTTCCAGAAGATTCTCTAGGCAGTACGCTAATGCCGTTGTCTGTTCTGCATCCAGGATTTGTTCTACATATTTCAGATCCACATTTTCTCTTCCAATAGAAAATGAATCTTTACCAAACTGTTTTATCTTCACCTGATCTCTCTTCTTTTCCATTTTTCCGGCCTTTAAGCTTCTGTGATGATCTTTATCAAATAAGACAGCTACATCAACCGGAACCTTTTTCTCTCCGGTCTCACTTTTTTCACCAATCACCGTTTTCACTTTTTCTGTGATATCGTACGTTCGGTAATTATCCATCTGCAGCACATGATCAGCAATGTAAAAATAAGATCCAGAACTTCCGGCCACCAGAATAATAGAAATTCCCTGCTTTTGATACAGGTTACCTGCCTGAAGAGTAAATGGTGTAATCGGTTCCTGTTCGCCGGATACGACAGCCTGCATCAGCTCATCCCTGACCATAAAGTTCGTCGCACAGGTGTCTTCATCGATCAAAAGACATTTTGCACCTGACTGTACCGCTTCTACCACATTTGCAGCCTGCGAAGTCGAACCACTGGCATCCTCTGTAGAAAAATTCACTGTATCTTTCTTATTCGGCAGATCATTGATAAACGGTGAAATATTGATATGGGATACACATCTTCCGTCCTCGGCCCGGATCTTCATCGCAGTATCCGAAGTAATCACGTATTCTCTACCATCTCCGGCGACGTGATTGTAAATTCCCTGCTCGAGTGCCTTCAGAAGTGTTGATTTTCCATGATATCCTCCACCCACGATCAAAGTAATTCCTTCCGGGATTCCCATTCCTTTTATTTTACCCCGGTGTGGAAGTTCCATCTCTACTTCCATACTTTCCGGTGCTTCAAAAGCAATTGCACCTTTCATAGGCTTCTGTGATACACCGCTTTCTCTTGGCAGTATAGAACCATTTGCCACAAATGCAATAAGTCTCCGCTTTGTCAGTTCTCTTCTTATATAATGTTGATCTTCCGCAAGTTCTATACACTTTTTCACTTCCTGCTGATTCAGGTTCTTATAATATAAAGATCTGTCAGCTATTTCCGGAAGATATTCAAACAAAATCTTCCTCAGTTCAAATGCATTGATCGTCCGTCCATTTGCCGGAAATCCAACTTCAAACCGTACCAGAAGATCTCCATCCTTAATTTCAAATGCAGTCCTGTCCAGAACCTCCTGTCCACAGCGGCTTATCCCAATCAATCCACTTTTTCCGGAACCCTTTGCCTGGAAAATAAATTTGGAAACAGCTTTTCCAAATTGTCTTGCCAGATAATCCTGAAGCGCAATTCTTCTGTGTTCTTCTTTATAATATTCTTCTGGAAATCTCGCCTGGATTTTCTTCACCTGAATACTCAGCTTTGACGGAGAAGCAAATGGATCTCCTTGTACATGATCAATATTGAGCTGGTATCCTTGAAACTGATAGCTTCCTCTCAAATCTTTGTAAGCTGGATAGCTTCTTCGATTGATACTCATCAAATTTTTTTCTAATTCTGCTGCTGATTTCATATCCTGCTCCCTCTTATCAAATTCTATGATGTTGGAGTCAAGAGGTCAAAAATCCTCTTGCAGGCAAGCTTGCATCGGCTTTCTGACCTTTTAACCCTGGTATCATTCTATTTTACTAGCAAAAATTTACTTGGTGCATATTAAATTTTCTATAAAACGAAAAAAGATGTAAACCCAATTTATACAGGATTTACATCTTCTAAATCATGAAGCATCGGGGATTCGAACCCCGGACAACTTGATTAAAAGTCAAGTGCTCTACCACCTGAGCTAATGCTCCATCTGTTATACAGCTTGCCTTCTTTCGAAGACAGTGCCCAGAACCGGAATCGAACCAGTGACACGAGGATTTTCAGTCCTCTGCTCTACCGACTGAGCTATCTGGGCATACACACTAATGTGTGAGTTGCGGGAGCAGGATTTGAACCTACGACCTTCGGGTTATGAGCCCGACGAGCTACCAGACTGCTCCATCCCGCGATGATATCTCATTATAGCACATTTTTTCTAAATATGCAATGGGCGGAGGTGGATTCGAACCACCGAAGCAAATTGCAGCAGATTTACAGTCTGTCCCCTTTGGCCACTCGGGAATCCACCCATATGAAGTTTTACTGTCTTCCAACAGACATCATTCAGATTAACTGTCTGATGCAAGCCGATGATCGGACTCGAACCGATAACCTGCTGATTACAAATCAGCTGCTCTGCCAATTGAGCCACATCGGCATATCAATGGGACCAATAGGGCTCGAACCTATGACCCTCTGCTTGTAAGGCAGATGCTCTCCCAGCTGAGCTATGATCCCATGATAATTTAATTAAGCAATCAACACTAGGTGTTTCCTGCAAGCGACCCGAATGGGACTCGAACCCACGACCTCCGCCGTGACAGGGCGGCGCTCTAACCAACTGAGCCATCGGGCCTTATTTAAAGGCATTTCATGTACCTTCAAAACCACATACAAATTTAAATCTTTACTCCATCCATTCTTTACCCTGTCCTACCTTCTTGGTTATGCCCTCGACCGATTAGTAACAGTCAGCTC
>NZ_JAQDKN010000013.1:0-90202 GCF_027662015.1 Coprococcus sp. AM100_B19A | reverse complement strand
AGTGAAAAGAAAATCAGCTGCCGCTTTGTCAGATTTAACGCTACTTTTGTTTTGACCTTGGTAAGGTCTTTTGGTACTGGTACATACGCCATGGTATGCGCTCCTTTCCTGCCCGCTAATGGGCATTGAATATTGATTTGCTAAGGCTTCCGGTCTTGAATAATGAAAATGCAAGAATCACGGTATAAGCCGCTACTGAAAACATTGCTGCATGAAGGTCACTGGATATGGTCATTGCATTTACTAAAACTGCATAAATTCCCACACAGACCATCATGAAGAATCCCTGAAATGCCAGTGCGAACAAGCCTTTTAAATAGTTGTTTCCGATATTGCCCCATTCCTTATTGGTCATGGTGGCAAACGGAATTGGTGCTATGGAAGTATAAAGGTAAATTTCTATCATTCTTCCGTACAAGATTACCGTAATGATAATTGACAGAATGTGCATGGTAACACTGATCAACATCGTTTCCATGGATAGCAGGAACAAATCCCCTAACTCCATATCCTCCAGGGCATCCACAATCCGTGTAATTGCTTCTGTTGCATCCACCGCAGTGTTTCCTGATATCACCCCGGCGGCATTGTTGACCACATGCTGGCCAACATCAAAGACCGCCATCGTGATATTGAACGTATTTGTCACCAGATAAATGGCTACATACGCTTTGAAGATCCAGAGGAAAATGTTATAAGTCTCAAATTCATGGAAATTGTTTTTCTGTGTTACCATCGTGATCAATTCATAGCACAGGACAAAGGTGATGATCAGTCCCGCAATGGGGACAATCACCGTTTGGGATAAATTCTGAATCAGATTAAAAATCCCTGCATTCCATCCCTGCGGTGTCTGTCCCACCTGCCCGGCTATGGTTCCCACCTGCTCATTGACAGACGTGAACATGTTATCCAAACTTGACTTGATAAGTCCGATCAGGATATCCTTTATCGCTTCCGTAATTCTCTCAATGATGGTGTTCATCTACCACTCCTCTTAAGAGAACAGGGTTGCCAGCTGTGGAATCAGGGTAGTTCCCAGCAGCATGATTCCGGCACCAGCCATCAGCTGTTTGATGCCCTGGCTCTTTACTGATGTGTGATAAAGAAGTAATAGAAGTGTAAAAAATTTTGCCGTTCCTATCCGGCACATGAGGTATGTCGGATAGGTCGGGCGGTTATTCGGGCAAGTCCACCTTGCCAACAAAAGAATAATAAATCTCAATGTCCTGCCTACGGGTCTTGTTCTCGTCATAGCTGCACTCATGCACAACGATTTTCTCTACAAACTCCCGCAACAGAGTAGGGGTAAGTTCTTCAAAGCTGGTATGCCGCCGAACAACATTCATAAACTTTTCTGCGTTCACGGTGGCTTCCTGTGCTTTGGAAAGCTCCGCTTGGATAGCAGCGGCTCTTTCTTTCAGCTCCCGTTGTTCTGCTTCATAGTCTGCCGACAGCTCTGTGAAACGCTCGTCTGATATGCGCCCGGTCACGCTGTCCTCATACAGCCGCTTGAAAATAGCGGATAACTCGGCTATGCGTTTCTCGGTGGCTTCCAGCTCCTTTTTCTTGGCGGCGTTCCTGCGCTTGCCCCCGTCCTCGTTCTGCTCAATCAAGAGCTTCATAAACCGGGCTTCATGCTTTGCCGCATAGCTTGTCACTTTCCGCAGATTGGAGAGTACGCCAGCGGTCAAGAGGTCGGTGCGGATAAAGTGCGCCGTACAGTCATGGGTGCGTTTCTTGTAGTTGCCGCAGATATAACAGTCCTGCTTGCGCTTGTCCGTCTGGTATCGCTGCTGATACATGACACTACCGCAGTCCGCACAGAACAGTATGCCGGAGAACAAGCCCACTTCATCATAGCGGTTGGGGCGTTTGCGCTGCTTGCGAAGTTCCTGCACCCGTTCCCATGTCTGGGTGTCTATGATAGGCTCGTGGTGGTTCTCGAAAATCACTTGCTTTTCCAGGGGATTTTCTACACTGTGCTTGACTTTGTAAGAGAGCTTTTCTGTCTTGAAGTTTACCAGACAGCCTGTGTATTCCCGGTTTTCAAGGATATGCACAACGGTATTGGTCGCCCACTTGCACTCATAGCCGGGGTGGTAGCGGCGGGTGCTGCCCGTCCTACGGTATTCCAGCGTCCCCGGCGTGAGGATTTGCTGCTCTGTGAGCATACGGGCTATCTTAGTCGGACCGTTCCCGGCAAGGCAGAGGTTGTATATCTGCTTGACTACGGGTGCAGCTTCCTCGTCAATAATGAAATTTTCGTCCTCGTCCATGAGGTAGCCATACACAGGCTTGCTTGTGATGGGCTTGCCACTCATGCCTTTTGAGCGTTTTACTGCTTTGATTTTCTTGCTCGTATCTCTCACCAGCCATTCGTTAAAGATATTCCGCAGCGGGGCAAAGTCATTGTCGCCTTGTGCGCTGTCCACTCCGTCATTGATAGCGATAAAGCGGACACCTTTCTGTGGGAAAATCATTTCCGTGTACATTCCCACTTGCAGGTAGTTTCGCCCTAACCTCGACATATCCTTTACGATAACTGTCCCGACTTTTCCGGCTTCAATGTCCGCAAGCATGGCTTGAAAACCGGGTCTTTGAAAGTTCGCACCAGAATAACCGTCGTCCGTGTACCAGCGCAGATTGGAAAAGCCGTTCTGCTTTGCATAGGTTTCAAGAATACGCTTCTGGTTGGAAATGGAATTGCTCTCGCCTTGCAGCTCGTCCTCATGGGAAAGTCTTGGGTAAAGGGCGGTAATTGGTTGTTGGTTGGTCTGTCTTAACATAAAATCCTCCGTTTCCGACAGCCAGCCCCACTATTCCGTACCTTGATTGTACCACATGGGGCGGCGGTCTGTATAGCGGCAAAAGCGTCAAATCTGCTTCTTTATGGTCGGTCAAATCGCCGTTTTTTGTGTAGCAGCTTCCGCTTCCAGCACTTTCATCATCTTGTCGGCTGCGGTATCGGTTGCGCCCTGCTTGAAGAAGCCGGAAACGGTAAGGACGGAGTTGCCCATGCGGATTTCCGTCACACAGTCCGGGCGGCGGTCTGTTTTGGTGGTGCTTGTCTGTTTCGTTTCTGTCATAGGCTCTCCTTTCGCTGCTTCATCAGTTGCTTTAAGCGTTCCAGCTTTTCCTGTGCGGTTTCCTTTCGGAAGTTGCTGCCCGTGAAGCGGACGGGGGCGCACATGGAAGTCAGCCTGTCATAGATACGGGCGTGGGGCGTGTCCTGCGGGTGCTGCAATTCCTCCAGCGTGAGGTTGGTCGTGGCGATCAGCGGCTTGTCGCTTCGGTAACGGCTGTCAATCACGCTGTAAACCTGTTCCAGCCCGTATTCTGTTCCTCGCTCCATACCAAAATCATCAAGTATCAGCAGGGGGTAGCTGCAAAGGCGGGAAATATATTCGTTCCTGCCATCAAAGCTGGCAGCAAGGTCATTGAGTATGGTTGCAAAGTTTGTCATACAGACGGCAACCTCTTTCTCCATAAGGGCGTTGGCGATACAAGCGGCAAGGTAGCTTTTTCCTGTCCCCACGCCGCCCCAAAACAGGTAGCCGATATTTTCAGCCTGCATGGTTTCCCAGCTCTCCACATAAAAGCGGGCGGTTTCGGTCTGTGGGTTTCTGCCGTTGTCATGCTCAAATGTCCAGTTCCGCATAGCAGGGTCGGTAAAGCCCCGGCGTTTCAAGTCCTCCACTTTTTCAAGGTGCTTCTGTCTGCTTTCGGCGGCTTGTTGCTTTTCACGGGCTGCTCGCTGGCAGTCGCAGTCTGTTGGGTGGCGGTCACGCCCGAAACAGGTCTTTCCCTCTGCAAAGTAGGCTTCTTTTGGCGTATGGCACTTGCCGCAGTATAAAAGCCCGTCCTCGCCTGTGTAGTCCTCCGCTTCGGCGGTAGTGGCTGTAATGTCCGTAATCATAGCTTCAATCTCGTTTTTCATAAGCTCTCGCCCTCCTTGCATGAGTAATCGGGTATGCCCTGTTTCGGGGCAGCCTTGCCTTTGGCAGCGTCCTCCTGCGCCCACTTGTAAATGGTGGCTGCATGGCTGTGGTACTGCTTCCCGGTGGAAGCGATATGGCAGGAAAGCCGGTCAATATAATACTCCCACTTGTCGGGCAGCTCTGTTTTCAGCCCAGAAAGCTCTGTATCGGTCAGTATCACATTGTTGTATCTGCCATAAGTAGCGGGGGCGGGGTGTCCCGTTTCTCCCTCTCTCTCTTTTTCTATCTCTATCTCTTTCTCTAACTCTATCTCTATCTCTGGTGGACGAATGTCGGACAAATGTCCGCCTTTTGTCCGGGGCGGTAAAAGTGCCTTGTTTTCCAGCCTTGCAGCCCGTTTCCTCTCGGCTTCGGTAGAGGACTGTCCTATCATCAGCTCAATGTCGGTCATATAGAAAGCCCCACTGTCAAGCTGCTCCACAAGCCCCAACTGCCGGAAAATCTCCAAAGCCCTCTCAACCGTCCCTATCTGGTGGCGGGTCAGTGTCGCTATCATCTGCGCTGTGTAGGGGATATGCTCGTCAAGCTGCAATTTCCCGCCGTTTTTCAGCGATTTTAAGTACAGCTTCAAGAGGATATTGGAGTATAAAATCCCGTCTTTCATATCTTCCAGCAGCACAATGGAGTCGCTGTCAAAAAAGTTCTCTTTCAGCTTGAGGTAGTAATACTTGCGGTTATCTGCCATTGTCCCTGTCCTCCTTTTTCCGGCGTTTGGAGTAGTAGCGGGGGCAGAGTATGATAACCGCCCGGAAGCTCTGCTTGCAGCTATGGGTACAGCCCCGGCAGAGGTCGTTGTATGTGATACGGTCGCAGGTGGTATTCCCGATTTTTACTTGCCGCAGGAAAAAAGACCATTCCAGCCGCCGTTTCTTGCTCATTCTTGGCATGGGTGCGCTCCTTTCTGCCGTTTCCGCTGGTGTGGCGGTATCGGCGGTAATTCTGTATTATCTCGGTATCATTTTCGGGGTTTTTCTGCCCTGTAAGTCCCTTAAAAAATCCTTTGGTATTGCGGGTAGGGTACGGGGCAGCCCCCTTGTTCTGTATGGGTTCGGGTACATTTTGGGGTGGTTTTTATCGCTCCTGTTCCTGCCTTTTCACAGGCTTGCGCTCCCGGCGTAAAATCTGGTCGATATTGCCCTTGACGGTCTGTAAGCGGCGGTATTCCTCCCGTTTTGCCCGGTAATCGTTGTAGCCGCTGTTTTTCTCTTTGATAAGGCTTTCAATCTCTGCTTGCAGGGCTTTATAGCTCGGCAGCTTGGAAATGCCGTTCTCCCTGAAATAGCGGGCGGCTGCGTCTGCTATGATAAAGTCGCTTTCGTGCTTCTGTCGGTAGGCTGCTTTTGCTTTGGCGTTTTTCTGCTGTTTCAGCCCGTCCCGGACAGGGCGGGTCTTGGAATAGGCAAGCACCTGCCGTTGCAGCTCCTTTTTCCCGTCCAGCGTCTTTTCCACCTGCTTCAGCTCTGTAAGGCTTTCCTGCATGGCGGCATAAGCGGCAGAACAGGCTTCGTCCAGTTCCTCCGGGGAGGAAAAGCCGTACTGCTGGTAGGCGGTAACGGTAGCTGCCATTTGCTTTAGATTGTGCTTTGCCGCCCAACGGTCATAGCCCACGCCCTTGCCCTCGGCTCGCTTGGCTTCCCGGTCAACCATGCGCTGCAAGGTGTTGTCTGTCGGGGTGGTTTTTGCGGCTTTTTCCTCTCGCAAGCGTCCCTTTTGGGTGTGGGGGTATTCGGGTATGGCTGTGGTCTGTTCGGCGGCTCTGTGGGCGTTCTGCGTGAGCAGGGCAAGGACAGCAGCCTTGTCAAAATCGTCCCCCAGCTTCCGGGCTGTGATAGGCTTTGTCCTGTCCGGCGTGAGGTAGGAAAGCCGCCCCCGGCTCTCCTTGACGGTCACACCCTCCCGCAGCAAAAGGGAAGAAAACTCGTCAAAGCTGCCAGCTTGGGAAAGTGCCTGCCGTATCGTCCGGCGCAGCTTCGCCTTGTCCGTTTCAAACTTGGTGGGCTTGGTCGGCTGTCCTGCGGCTTCTCTGGCGGCGTTCTCTTTATCAAGGGCAAGCTGCCCTTTCTTTGCCGCCCAGTATTCCCGTTCGGTTATCCGTTCCTTGCTGCCGTTCAAGAGGTCGATTTGGTAAAGTCCCTCCCGGTGGCACATCTCCATGACTTCACTCTTGAAATATTCCATAGCGGCATTGGTGCAGCGGTGCTTGCAGCCCTCCCGTGTATCGGCTGGTCTGTCCATGTAGGGCAGAAGCGGGACTTCATAAATCCGCAGGGAGTTGATGACGATATGCACATGGATATTGCCGCTGTGGTTATGCCCGTCCGGGTGGGTGCATACAAGGGCTTGGTGTCCGGGGAAATGTGCCTTGCAGAACTGCTCGCCCAACTCCTGCGCCCGGTCTACGGTCAAGCCGTTGTCTGTCCCGTCCCGTGGGTCAAAGCTGATGATATAGTGGTGGCTTTTCACATCTTCCCGTTTTTGGTTTTTCTCATAGCGAAGATTGGCTCGCATACAGGCAACGGCGAAATCTTCGCCCCCGCAGTTTGGGGAAGAAATGCGGTAATCCTCCCTCGGTATCAGCCGCCCGTTTTCATCAAGGGTGGGCTTCATGGTAAACTCATCATGCTCAAATGTGAGATAGGCTTCCGCTGCGCCATAGTCGGCATTTTTAGAGCTGATATGTTTGAATGTTGCCAACAGCGTCACCCACTTTCTGCAAGACTTCAAACTTTAGGGCAGCAAGGTCGGAAACCGCTGCCCGTACCTCCCCGACAAGCTGCGGGTAGGGGCTGTGCCACTCGTTCAGCGTTCGGGCTATCTGGTTTAAGTTGCCGCCGATCCTGCCGTATTCGGCGGTCAGCTTCCCGACAGCGGCAAGCAGCTCGTCGTTGACGGGGGAAACGGTTATGATGGGGCGTATGGCTGCCCCGGTTATGGCTTGCCGAATAAACTCGGCTTGGCTCATGTTGTAAGCAGAAAGCCTTTCCGCAAACTCGGCGTATTCTTCCTCGGTCATGCGTGTCTTGACTACCCGGCTGCGGTGCGGTGTGTTGTATCGTTTCATGGTCGGCAGACCTCCTTTCTGTGTATGGTGTCCTCTCACTAATAGGAGAAAAACAGGGTGTGAAGCGGAACTGTTTTTGAAAAAATCCCCTCATAAGTCAGTACAAAAATCAGCAAAAAGTTGCCGTTGCTTTATGCTGTTTTTTTGTTTCCCCGCAGGGGATAGCAGGGTTTGGGGAAGGCACTCCCCAACAAGATTCCCGCAGGGGCAAAATGAGTGAAAAGCGAATTTTGGCACCTCGGTAGAATCTTGCTCTAAGAAACTGCCGGCCTGCCGTTCACTTGCTACTGCCACTTTTTCAGAAAATCTATAACCAGCTTTTTTTATAAAAGGCTGCGGGCTGGCGTTTTTCCCTTACTCCCTACAAACCACAAAAGAGCAGAATGGACGGACTTTCCGGCAAGAACTTTTCCGGCGGCTCGGTCTTTCCCGACAATAAGGCGTTTCGGAAGCTGCGTTTTGCCCGCTGTCTGAAAAAAATGGCAGCCTTTTTTGGTTTCACTGTCTAATACGGAACTTTTGGAAATTTGCCAAAAATGGACGCAAAAAAAGCAGCAAATCTTTTTCGGATTTACTGCTTCATGTGCCGCTGCGGTGCGGCGGGATGGATATTCAGTTGAAATAAAAGAGGATGG
Organism: Coprococcus sp. AM100_B19A; assembly: GCF_027662015.1. Lineage (NCBI taxonomy): Bacteria > Bacillati > Bacillota > Clostridia > Lachnospirales > Lachnospiraceae > Coprococcus > Coprococcus sp. AM100_B19A. The sequence goes on along the minus strand of NZ_JAQDKN010000013.1, from coordinate 82,505 downwards.
TGGTACTTTAGTCTATCGACTCTTTACTAACTATTAGGTAATCTTGAAAGATTTTCCTTGAATTTATCTAAAGAATGTTCATTGTTTCCCGCAAAAATAAGTGGAATTGTATATTCATATGATATGCCATTTTCATAGTCCGATAATTGTATTTTTATAGTATCATCCCTCTCATCTTTAGGTGCTATATATATGAATGAATTTTTATTTATATCAGATATTTTCCCTTTTTCAGAAGAAACAGTATAACCCCAGTCTGTTAAATTTGTCTTTATTGTAACTTCTGTTTCTGTTTCTTTTCTAGTCTGCAATGCTGTTTTATCGATTTGGATATCAAAAGGAGTCGAACCTAACAATTCACTGTTTATATTTACAAGTTCTTCTCCATTTGTTTTAGAAATATTAGATTCATCTTCATAATTTTGTTGAGATTCATCTTTTGGTGTTTCTCTGTTACATCCTAATAAAAAGCATAAAATAATTAGTACTAATACAGAAAGTTGTTTTTTTTGCATTTATTTCTCCTTTCATATTATCAAAGAAAGCACTGAGAGTACTTTCAAGAAATTTTGAAATATTCACAATGCTTTCTATTTTTTGATTATAAACTTGCCGGTAATGATACTATGTTAATTTATCTCTTTCGCGTAACCTTTGTTGCAATATACACATGCACCATTCACCCATTTGTGAGACATTTCAATCGTCTCAACTTCATAAATGCTTACTTCTCCACAAATTAAACATTGTTTGTAATTATATACATGACGTGTCGCACATTTATCCCAGTCATCATATATACCAGGCATTTCATCTTCATATCCATAGTACTGGGGAGAACCCCAACTATGAGTATGAGCGGCAAATACAGTCATTGGAGCAGCTACAATTCCAGCTACTACTGAAAGTGCTAAAATAGATTTTCTTAAATTCATAAGTTCCTCCCTTTCCTTAAAAATACATAGCTCTTTGTTACATTGTCATTTTAACATAATAATTGGTAAAATGAAATAATTTATTTTCTATTTACGAGAAAATACTGTGCATATTATCTTATTTAGGAATAGTTAAGGCGGCTACCTAAATCTTTTTATTACTTTACCGCACATGAGCATTAGCGCCGGGATTGTCGTTTCCATATCCTTCCAGAAGGTTTACGACACCCCACACGCCAAGACCTGCGCCGATTGCGACTACAAGAGTTCTTAAAGTTGTAATTGCACTGCTAAAAAATGCCATATACATTCACCAAAACTGACTTCTTTCAGGTGTTTACGGGAATGAAAAAACACCGACTAAAAAGCCGGCGCACCTAATGTCAGTTATTCCTTTCCTCATTATTTTCCGTTCATTCCCAAGGTTACTTCGACAGATCTACTTGAATTACCTCCACCTCTTCTTCAGGTTTCGGTGTGTACTGCGGATTTAACTCTTTTTCTACTTTGTATCGGTTTTTCTCATTTTCATCTGCAAGATACCGATAATTTTTGTGTTTCGTGATATCATATTTGTCCGAAAAGAATGGTCTGGCACCACGAATCTGCAGGATACATTTTCCGCCATCCATGACTGCAATCTCATCTTCTGTCATCAGCTGTTTGCCCGTTTTCTGATAATTCAGTCCAAAGGATTTCTGATTACTCCTCGTCTCCGAAGTGTTATACAGGTCAATAGTTTCCTTCCCCAGAAGCTCGCTCATTTCCTTTAAGGTAGTTTTCTCTTTGCCACCAAGGAAAAGCGTAGTATCACAGTTGCCCAGAATCGTATCTGCGCTATCTTTGTACATTGCCTTTAACTGGCTCTGTGACTGCAAAATAATAGAAGCAGAGATTTCCCTGCTTCGGATAGTTGCAATCAGCTTGTCAAACTGAGGAATTTGTCCGATGTTGGCAAACTCATCAGCAATGACACGCACATGCACCGGAAGTCTTCCACCATATACATCGTCTGCCTTATCGCAAAGCAGATTGAAAAGCTGTGACTGTAACATAGCAATCACAAAATTAAATGTGGTATTCGTATCAGACATAATCAGAAACAAGGCTGTTTTCCTATCCCCGATCTTATCCAGTTCCATTTCATCATAAGACATGATCTCTCGAAGCTCTGCGATGTCAAATGGGGCAAGTCTGGCCCCACAAGATATCAAAATACTTTTCGCTGTCTTTCCAGCCGCCATTTTGTATTTTTTATACTGTCTGACCGCAAAGTGTTGCGGATCTCTTTCTTCCAGTTCCTGGAACATCATATCCACTGGATTCTGGTAAGTTTCATCCTCTTCACGGGTTTCGCTTTCATTCAAAAGATCAAGAAGGGTATTCAGATTCTTTTCCTCTTCATCCCCTTCATACCAGATAAAAGCAATCAATGCTGTGTAGAGCAATTTCTCTGCTTTCACCCAAAAATCTTCGGAAGCTTTTTCCCCTTCGCCTTTGGTATTTACAATGATTGTTGTCACCAGCTTCAGGATATCTTTTTCAGACCGTATATAAGCAAATGGATTGTAATGAAGGGACTTGGAAAAATTGATGGTATTCAGAACCTTAATCACATATGGCTCATGTACCACTTTTCCAGATTTATCTTTCATGATATTTCCATTCTTATCTTTCTTAGGTGGTCCCTTTGCTAACATCTTCCCGCACTCTTCAATCAAAGTGCCTTTCGGATCTGTAATGACCATAGAACAGTTCATCTGCATGACCGATGGTTTTACGAAAAAACGTGTCTTACCGGAACCACTGCCGCCGATGACCACTATATTTTTATTTCTTGCATACTTCGGCTGCTTCGGTCTGCTCTCCATGGTCAGTGCTTCTGTTGCTGTCAATGGAATGTTCATCCATGGATCTTCCGACATATAAGGCTTGATATCCTCTACGGTTCCCCATCTGGCTGAACCATACTCGATGCCTTTCCGTAATTTCTTTGCATCTGCCTGTTTCTGCCAGACCAACACTTTCAGAACGACTGCAACAACAATACCTGCTAGCAGATCTTTCCAGTTATTGCTTAACATAAAACCAGCAAAAATCCGGTCTGCGTGTTCCATTGCATATAAAAGTTTGTTCCCCATATCTTCTCCCGGACTGTTCCGGTAAAGAAAAAATGCCCGGTCTGCATAGAAAGCAGCCAGAGCATAAGGGATATTTGTAAGAACCAGTTTCTTTTTATCCAGGGCGGACAGCTTACCCCCGATTTTATTCTTCCACTTCTGCATCAGAGTTTTGCCGCTTTTCTTTTTCATCGACTCTGCTCCTGATGCCGGTTCTTTACTTTGTCCTTCGTCTTCTTTGGCATCATTGCCCGGTAAGCTGCAAGACGCTTATGAATGGAAGGCTTATTCGCTTTTTGAATCTGTTTCTGGGAAAACTCACGGAAAGCAGCATTGAGGGCATCCTGATCACGTCCCTTGAAAAATACCAGATAAACCGGAGGATCTTTGCTCTTGTCTTTTTTCAGAGCATAATTGATCCCGTATTTTCTGGCATACCGTTCAAAGGACTTGATATTTTTGTCCGTGATCTCGATATTGACCATCCCGGCATTCTGTTTTGCCAGCTCTTTTACCGTGACCTTTCCCTGTTTCGGCTGATTTTTCTGTGCTTTCTTCTCTACTGATTTCTGCTTTTGATGACGCAGATACGCAGCAAGAACCTTTTTCAACAGGTCTGCCGTAATTTTAGTAGCCCGAATACAGAACGTGACCGTTTTCTGAGTTACCTCTTCCTGCATGACTTTTCCCTCCTTTCAGCGATTCAACTGCTGTCCTGATCTGTAATCATGGCAATCACCCCCCCCTTCAATGAAAAAGGACAGATTAACCGGTAATCAGGTGCTGCACCTGTACGAGTTTTTCTGTCCCTTCTTCTTTTCTCTTGTCTTCCCCACCACAATAGATGGGAACACACATTTCAAGTATTCTGCTGTAAATGCGCTGATGGGCAGTATCCAAATCTGTAGATTTCATTTCATTCAGTCCCAGATTCGTTGTTACGATCAGCGGAAGCATTTTACAATAACGGCTGTCTATCACATTATAAACCTGCTCCAAAGCAAACTCAGAATTTCGTTCTATTCCTAAATCATCAATAATCAGCAACGGATAATCCACAAGATTTTGTATGATCTGGTTCTTATTTGCCTGATAGCTGGTCATTTCATTTAAGATCCTAGAAAAATTTGTCATCATGACACGTTCTCCCTGTTCCAAAAGTGCATTTGCTATACAGCCTGCAAAAAAACTCTTCCCGGTTCCAACTGGTCCCATCAGAAGCAATCCTACATTTTTTCTCTTCATATCTGTCCAGTTTTCTACATACTGCCTGGCAATTAGTATCTTCTGGTTGCTTCCATTGTCATTTTCAAATTTCCATTCCCAGAATCTTCTTTCCCGAAGTCCGACGGATTTTCTCTGATAAAGCTGCCGCTGTGCTTCTTCCCGCTGCATCTTCTCATCAAGTTCCTGCCTGGCTTTTACCTCGCATTCACACAAACAGGACACTACATGCTCAAATCCCATCAGACTAACTTTCATCTGTTTTCTTTTTCCACAGATACCACAATGAAGACATCCCTCTTCATCCAGATAATCTGCTGTTACTTTATTTTCCATCACAGGCTTTCTCCTTCCTGAAATTCATATTTATCCATTCCTGCCCTGGCTCCATCTCGTTCTGCCCAAAGACAGATTGTTGCAAAATGATTCTGATACTCTTTTCCACTGGATTTCATATAAACAGAAAGATGATCAATCCGTTTCTGATAATCCCATGGAAATAGCGTCATCAACTCCTGCAGTTCAGCTTCCGACAGAACAACATTTTTAAATCTCCCATACAGACCGAATTTTTCTTCCAAAGCGGGAGTATTGCTCTTACTCTTATCAGTATGATTCTTTTCAGTCTTATTTATCTTAGTATTACTTCCATCCAGATTCTTGCAGTCCGGACTTCTATTTTTTTGCGTTCCGGACTTCCAGTTTCTTGCAATCCGGATTTCCAATTCCTTGCAGTCTGGATTTCCAGTTTCTGGCGTTCCAGAAGCAAAGTATCTTACTGGCTTTCCTCTGCTCCGTTTCACAAAATTTTTCACATATATGACAGAAGGACGATTATTCCCCTGCCGATACCGTTCGATCAATCCAATTCCATGCACACTGTCAAGTTCATAAAGGAGCTTTGTTACAGTCGTATGGGACATCCGCAAAAGATCCTGCAGTTCTGCAATCGTATAAATGATATAGACATAACCGTCACTGTCAATCCAGCCATTTTTCTTTGATAGACTGATGCGGTCTAAAAGGATTCCATACAAGAGTTTTGCATCTGTGGAAAGACCCTGAAATTCCTTTTCTGTAAACAGGGCTTTCGGTATTCGGAAAAAAGAAAACTGGTCAGATTCTTCTGCTCTGAAGTATTCAAAATCTGCCATGATTTATTTCCTATTCTTCCATATTGTTGAAGTCATACCCTGCTGCACTTCCTGTGCCATGACACAATTCATCAAGCACATAATTGAACGCATTCACCGCTTCTTCCAGATAAATTTTCCTTGCCTCTTTATCACACGCATACATATCGGCAATAAATCCTTCATCATTTCCTATTGCGTGTACCAGAGTCTCCAAAACTTTCATAAATTTCTTTTTTGAACACTTTTTATGCTGCCTATTCACATACTTCTGAATGTCCAGTACTCTATCAGCATTTTCCTCATTTTCTTCCAGGATTCCAAATGCCAGGTCCATGCCAAATTCATAGCCATCACAGGAAATCTGATCAATATCAAGCTGTCCAAGCTCATCTCGATAATTTCTTTCTTCCATTGAAGTCAGTGGTGTCTCATATTCATCCAGATATCCCATATCCGCAATCGTTTCCAGAATATCTCTGGATGCTTTCACCATCTTGTCCATGATAATTTCTCTTTCTTCCATCGGCATATTTGCCATAATGCTGTCTAATGTCATCATTGATTCTTCCTCCATCTCATTTTCATAAATATCATTGATATAAAAGTGGTTCGCCTTTCCATTGTCTGAAATGATACGCACCAGATTACCAACTTGAACCAGTTCCTGCACTGCCTGATCTACGCCATATCTGGTCGTATTCAGGTCTTTTTTCATTTCACTTTTCGGATAGATTACAAATAAATCCCCTTCACCATCTACCCAGCCATTCTGCACCGCAAATTTTAAGTGATCCAGAAATAAGCTGTATAAAATCTTTGCTGTATTTGACAGATTTTTGTATTTTTCCATCTGGAACAGCATCTTTGGCACCTGCAGACAATCTACCGGCATATACTCCATCTTACTCATTGATTATTTCCTCCTTCTGTTTGTACAGCACTTCAGCTGAATTGATATTGATTTCCAACATACCCACAAATACCTGATAATACAGCAGGCATATCTGTTCATCCTCCCTTGCCAGATACAATCCTTCCAGTTCATTGGACGGATGTTTCATTCCATATACTGCCTGACAGATATCATGGATTTTCTCACATTCCACACTTCTAAGATGCAGCTCCAAGGTGTGGTTAAATCTCTGCCAGTCTTCCAGTTTCTGATTTACTGACATCATGCACTGGAACAGTTCCGCTGCTTCACATGCTGCTGACAGCACTACATTTTTGTTATTGATACTTCCATCGGCATTTTTCATATGCCCTACCATATACGCCTGATTTACTGAAACCATCTTTTATCCTCCTCTATCTAAACGGCATTTCTTCTTCCATGCCCTCTGGGATCTCTAAGAACCCTTCCGCATCTTCTGGAAATGGTGGTCTGTCAACCATTTTTGCACCTGCGAATTCAATCCGGTTTGCATACACTTCGGTGGTATAGATCTTTTTCCCGGTATCCTTATCTTCATAATTACCTGTGACAATCTCGCCTTCCACCATGACCTTCGTTCCCTGCATCAGATAATCTCTGGCAAATTCTGCTTTCTTTGCAAAAGCCTTTACCGGAATGAAACTGACTTCATCAGAATAATTTCTTCTGACTGCCAGAACAAACTTGGCAATCTTATGAAGTCCTTTTTCATTCTCCACTTCATTGTATCCGGGATTTCTTACCAATCGCCCGGAAATAACTGTTGTATTCATTGGCTTAACCCTCCTATGCTTTCATTGATTTGTAACAGATACCGATACATGGTCCACATTTTCCATAGACACATCCGTAACATTCATCTTTTTCCAACTCTTCCTGCTTCATTTCATCGGCAAACATTCCTAACAGCGTTGTGTAAATCTTTTTCATTGCCAGGAACTTCTCTTCTGCTTTTTCCATCTTCTCTTTGTAAAATGGAATCAGTCCACGAAGAACTGGATGGAAACGTTCATTTTCATCATCCCAGGCACAGGTTTTCATCATACAGCGTGGCTGTTTCTCATAATTGCCCAGATAATACGGGCAGAACGTACAGCTTCTTTCTTTAACAATTTCCACCGGAATCACTGGCATCTGACTTTTGATTTCTTTTGTTACATGCTTACTTTCAATTCGCTCTCTCATCTTAAAAATCCTCCAAGTATATATATTTGCAAAAGGGCTTTCCCCTGAATTGCCTGATTTTTGGTACAAAAAAAGAGGCAAGCTTACGATTTTATTTTCGCAAGCCTGCCTCTTATCAAATATTCAATTGTTTTCCGATGATATATCGTAAAATAACGTATACCGCACGGATTACATACACTGGAATCATGATACATCCAATCAAAGCTCCAATGATGACACTTAATGCAGCCATTCCAAGTGTTGCTGTGGTATCCATTCCTCTAGGGATTAGAATCAGCCGCATTTTATGTATTCCAAATGGTAATCCAGCAATAAATATCCACCAGAACCAATCCGTCTGTCCGCTGACTTTCATAATTGTTTTTGTCATCCAAAACCAGAATACCATAAATGCCAGTGGTAGAATTGATTTTTTAATTACGTCTTCAATCGTCACCTTTTTTCTCCCTCTGTCTGATTCCTTCCGCCACCTCCCGATTAAGGTTTGCCAATATTTCTCTAACCACAGGAGAATCCAATCGAAAGGTTTCCAGATCTTTCTCCGTAAGCTCCCTTCCGTTCGCATCATATCTTCGTACAATTTTTAAAGCCATACTTTCACTTCCTTCCTGCTGATAATCCTAATGTTTTCAACAAATGTTTAAACTTCTCTCTTTTTATCCGTTTAACACGTATCTTTTCTATCTTTTTCAGATAAACTTGTATTCTACTTGCCATATCTTCATTGCTCATTCTTTACCCTCTCTTTCTGCCCACGATGCCAGAAGCATAAATATAATTTCTTCCATCTGAGTCTTTGTATATGTCTCTGGAAAATATTGTTTCAATTTCTTCGCCGGAATCTGCACCTGAACTTTTTCAGTACTTTCATTCATGCAAATCTGATCAATCTCTGAATACGTCAACATCCGCTCTTTTGAAATCTGTTTCAATTCCTTTGCCTGCTTCATGGACGGTACCATACTGTGATTACTCATATACTGAAATAATATCTGCTGCTCTTCAGTTCTCAAATAAGAAAGTTCAACAGCTGTGTTAAAGGGAAGCTTCTTCTCGTCTGCCAAATCTAATAGCTCTGCTATTAACTCTGTCAAATGAATATATCGAAGAATCTGTCTGGAACTATCTCCTGTATTCTGACTGACTTCTTCTGCCGCCAACTTCTTGCCAACTTGGCAAGAAGTTAAATCAGAGCGTTTCCCCTGACGCTTTAACGCCTCATATTTCATTTTATAAGCAAATGCTTTTTCGCTGATCAGCAGCTCTTCTCGTTGAATGTTGGAATCTACCATAATTACCGTCGCTTCATCATCCGTAAGATCTTTGATGATAACTGGCATTTTCTCTAGTCCAGCAAGTTCACATGCTCGTTTTCGCCGATGACCAGCTACCAGCTCATAACCACCGGATTCTCTCAAACGCACAATACCAGGAACCAACACGCCATATTGTGTAATACTTTCTGCTAATTCTTCCATTTTCTTATCATCTCTTACTTGAAACGGGTGATTCGTAAATGGATGAAGACTTCCTATTGCTATCTCACTAATTCCATTGGTTGTCTCTTCGTTTGTTCCAAACAATGCATCAAGCGGCTGTAAGGAAACGGGAGTTGCTCTTTTTTTAGATGGCATCTTTCAGCACCTCCTCCGTCACTCTCCTATAAGCTTCTGTAGCTTTACCTTTCGGATCATAAGAGAAAATACTCTGTCCTTCTCTGACTGCTTCCTTCATTCTTACAGAAAATGGAATATAATTATCGAAGATATGAATTTGACTTCCATATACATTTCTGAGAAGTTCCATATTATTCCTGGCATCATTCGTATGAGCATCGACCATCGTAAATAGAATTCCACCGACTTGCAGCTTCGGATTGATTTGCTTACGGACCTTACCGATTGTTTTTAATAACTGCTGCAATCCTTTGATTGGCAGGTAAGACGCTTCAACCGGAATTAGTACTTCATCTGATGCAGCCAGTGCATTGATTGTGATCATTCCCAATGATGGCATACAATCAATGATAATTGCATCATATTGATCCTTGATACCATATAAAATCTGTTTCAATACATATTCCCTGCTCATTGCATTTACCAACTGTACTTCCGTACCTGCCAGTCCAATGTTAGAACAGATAATGTCTATTCCTTCTGCCTGATGCCTGATATAACAGTTTGAAGGAATATCTTCATCTTTCATTACTGTATCCATAAGAGCTGTAAGTGTTTCATTACTTTCATCACAATCACGATATCCAAATCCTGCGGATACATCAGACTGTGGATCGGCATCAACGATTAACACTTTCATATTTTTTTGTGCTAATCCTACTGCTAAATTAGCTGTACATGCTGATTTTCCCGTTCCCCCTTTTTGGTTTACAATAGAAATTACTTTTGCCATAATCTTTCCCTTCTTTCTTGTTAAATAAAAAGACTGAATCAGACAGCTGAGATATAAATCTCATGCGAGCTAATTCAGTCCAAAATATATTTTTATTCAATTATCACCGCTTTCGTGGTATAGTAAATACATCTCAGCAGAGTTCTGAAATTCTATTACTTCTGTACTGTGTTATTTATAAAAGAGAGGCCTTTCCTTCATAAATTCGTTGATTGGTTACGAAATTTATTTAGGACTAAATCGCTAGAGCCCTTGTATTATAAGGGGTTCTGCCTTGTGTCATTATAATAACACAAGCACCTCCATTTAAAATATTCATCATCGGCACTGGCATCTGTTTTGCATTTATCCCGCCAAGATACTGATACAGCGGAATTTCAAGTGCATTTGCCGCTGCCCTCGCAACAGCAAGTGACACACCCAGTATTGCGTTGGCGCCAAGATTGATCTTATTATCCGTACCGTCAAGTTCCAGAAGCATCTGATCGATCTTTGCCTGCTCTAGTACATTCATACCCAGGATTTCCCGGATGATCCGGTCATTTACATGCTCTACCGCATGTCTGACTCCAAGTCCCTGATAACGGTGCTGCCCGTCTCTTAACTCGATCGCTTCATATTTTCCTGTCGATGCCCCGGAAGGAACCATCGCCCTTCCTGCAAAATGACTCCCTGCAAGCACCTCTACTTCTACAGTCGGGTTTCCGCGCGAGTCCAGAATTTCCCGCGCAATAATATCTGTAACCGGTATATATTGGTCCATAATCCATCCTCCTTTTTGCCTTTTAGTATGTCCTTTCAGGCGCTGTATCATGCACGAAAATCCCCGTATTTTCGTATCATCGTATACATTGCGAAAATGCTCTAAAACGGTTGACTTCATACATTTTCGGCGTTACAATACCAACGGAAATCGGATGATATTTTTTCAGTATTTCATCCGTTTTCTAAAACTTTATGAATCGATCGGGGAATATAAAATGAGAGAAAAAATCAAAAATTTTACTGCAATGAGCGGAGCAACTCTGCTGATCGCAGTAGGGACTTATTTTTTTAAGTTTCCAAACAACTTCACATTTGGCGGAATCACCGGTCTTGCCGTACTGATTGCCAAAACCGGACTTATTTCTGCTGCCGACTTTTCATTCGTTGCCAACATGTCACTTCTGATTCTTGGCGCAATAATCCTCGGCAAAAAATTTGTTGCAAAGACAGCCTACTGCAGTGTCCTGCTTTCTTTTGCGCTTTCTTTATTTGAACGAATCTTTCCAATGAACCAGCCATTTACCAATCAGCCTATGCTTGAGGTAATGTTTGCGATTGCACTCCCGGCACTCGGTTCTGCAATCCTCTTCAATATCGGATCTTCCAGTGGCGGTACAGATATTATTGCCATGATCCTGAAAAAATTTACAAGTGTTGACATCGGACGTGCACTGGTTTGCTCAGACGTTGCGATCACCGTTGCAGGTTTCTTTATCTTCGACATAAAAACAGGACTTTATTCCTGTTTCGGACTGATCATCCGTTCCTTCCTTGTAGACAGCTTTATTGAAAGTCTGAACCTTTCCAAATATTTCAACGTTGTCTGCAGTAATCCGGAACCGATCTGTGATTACATCGTCCACTCACTTGGCCGAGGCGCCACAATCTGTGAAGCACACGGAGCCTTTACCGGTGAACATAAATACATTATTTTTACAGCGCTGAACCGTCAGCAGGCAATCAAACTCCGTAATTTTATCAAGACAAATGATCCTTCTTCCTTTATTCTGATTTCCAACACCAGCGAGATCATCGGAAAAGGATTCCATAGCATTTAAAAGATTGTTATTTTTAAAACAATTTCCGTACTCTGTATGCTATGCACCTTACCATAGATATGCTATAATAATATAAGCAACCAGAATAAAGAGGAGTAATCATATGGAGACACAACTTAACCTGATTCCGGCTTCTGAGCATCCCACTGCGCTGGAATCACAGTGGCTAAATGCGATTAGTCCGGCTGATTTTATCAATAATAATAAGAACTTTGATGTTCTGATGATGAAGTATCGCTGTGCGATCCGTGAGATCCAAACAAAGCTGGAAGTCCTTGATGATGAGTTTTCAGCAGTAAACAGACGCAATCCAATCTCATCTATCAAATCACGTGTAAAAAGTCCTGCCAGCATCTATGAAAAGCTGCGCAGACGTGATCTGCCATTTACAGAGGAGAGTATTGTCAAGAATTTGGACGATGTCGCCGGAATCCGGGTGATCTGCCCGTTTATCAGTGACATTTATACAATTGCCAACCTGATCACTTCACAGGATGACATTACCGTTCTTAAGATCAAAGACTACATAAAAGCACCAAAGTCAAACGGTTATCGAAGCTATCATATGATCGTTGAGATCCCGGTTTTCTTTACAGAGGGAAAAGTTCCAATGCGCGCCGAAATCCAGATCCGCACGATCGGAATGGATTTTTGGGCAAGTGTAGATCATCAGCTTCGTTACAAAAAAACAATCGGTGCTGACAAAGATATCGAGGCCATCGAAGCCGAACTTTTGAAATGTGCACAAACCGTAAGCGAGACGGACTGCCACATGGAAGAGATCAAAGACATGATCGGCGACTTTGAAAAAATCTAACCGGATAAAATTAAATATTCAAAAAGAGGAAGGTGTTCCATTCATCCGGAATCCTTCCTCTTTTATTTGCACCTGCTTTATCCTCTCTTTGTAAAAAGGATATCGTGATTGATCTGCGTGTAAAATGCTTTCTGCATATCCTGTTCTTCTCTTCCCATCAGCCACATCAGCTTTGTGATCACTGCTTCCAGCGTCATATCATAGGCTTCGATCATATTGAAATCCTGCTTAACTTTTTTCCCGACTTCATAGACCGTCATATTACTTCCCTCGTTGGCAACCTGTGTTGTCATCACGACAAATTTGCCCTTGCCTGACCATTTTTCCATCTCCTGATAGAATTCCTGAACAAGCGTCTGCGGAATACCACCTACGCCAAAGCTTTCAATTACCAGACAGTCATAGTGTTCAAACAGATAGGACAGAATATCCGGCTTCATTCCCGGGATCAGCTTTAATACATATACACTGTCTTTCATATCATAATAAAACTTAACTGCATGGCGGCACGGGATCTCCGGAATATACCGGACCAGGATACCATCCTGAATAACTGCAAGATACGGAAAATTGATACTCGAAAATGCATTGTAACTCTTTGCATGCTCTTTTTTTGCACGTGTTCCGACAATTACCTTTCCGTCAAATACAAGGTTGACCCCCTGGGAATCATCATCCGCCGCATAAATAAAGCTGTCCAGCAGATTTGTCTTCGCATCTGTCACATCCATATTGATCGGCTTCTGCGCTCCTGTAACAACAATCGGCTTGGCTGAATTCTGTATCATATAAGAAAGTGCCGCCGCTGTATATGCAAGCGTATCCGTGCCGTGGCAGATTACAAACCCATCATAATATGCATAATTGTCTTCCACTGCTTTTACCATCATTTTCCAGTGTTCCGGTGTTACATTCGTGCTGTCAAGATTACACACCTGCTTTGTCTGAACCTCACATACATTTTTTACAGCCGGAATATAAGATAAAATATCCTCCGGTGTCAGTCCCGGTGCCAGTCCATCCTTTGTCTGACGGGATGCGATCGTCCCACCTGTACCTAACATCAAAATCTTCTTCATCTTTGATTGTCCTCTCTTCTACCTCATTATTATCCAAAATTTTTGTCAATCAGACTACAGTATTCTGCAAATGCTTCTGTCTCTGCAAATGCTTCCCGTAATGCTTCTCTGACGCCTTTATAATACCATCCGATCGTTGCTTTGTCTTTCATTCGGAATCTGTTCCACAATTCCTCTCCACATACAGGATAATCCCGATCAATATCCCGCATATTCGACAGCTTGTCCGCAAGTCCGATCATCTGAACCTCAATTGGTGCTGTCTTAAGCCTTTCTATGGTTGCACTTTTTCTTTCCATCCAGGTCTTGGATTTATCTTCGCTTTCCTGTGATACGATTCCCGCAACTCTTGCTGAAAACATCTCTTTTAACACATTTGCATCCACACCCTCACAGTCCTCGATCGTATCATGCAGGATTGCTGCACTGATGATCTCCTCATCCTGTGTCATCGTGGATACTATCTTTCCTACTTCCATCGGATGTACAATATACGGTCTGTCGGTCCCCTTCCGATACTGACCTTCATGTACTTTGGTGGCAAAATCAATGGCTTTCTGTACCATGTTTTTCCTCCTTGCATCTGTATGACATTTTTTCAATATTTATCATAACACCAGCGTCTTTAAATCACAAGAAAATCAGTGTATAATATTGTCTGATTATGTAGAAAAAAACAACTGTAAAGTAATTCTTATAAATAGCAAAAGGAGTTTTTATAAATGAACAGAAAACAGATTCTTGTCACCGGCGCTTCCCGTGGAATCGGAAAAGCCTGCGCTATCCACTTTGCAAAAGAGGGATGGCATGTATTTTTAAACTGCCGCAAATCCATCAGTGAATTGCAGGCTACTGCTGATTTTATCACAAAGGAAACCTCCGGTTCCTGCGAAATCCTTCCTGGAGATGTAGGTGTTCCATCCGAAGTCAGACGTATCTTTGACCAGATTGAAATGTCCGGCTCCGGTCTTGACGTACTCATCAACAATGCCGGAATCTCATGGATGGGACTTCTGACGGATATGAGCGTTGAAGAATGGAACCGAATGATTTCCACTAATCTTTCTTCCGCATTTTACTGCTGCCGCGCAGCACTTCCTTATATGATCCATCAGAAAGCCGGACGCATCATCAATATTTCTTCGATGTGGGGAACTGTCGGTGCTTCTTGTGAAGTCGCTTATTCTGCCACCAAATCCGGTCTGAACGGTCTTACCCGCGCACTTGCAAAGGAACTTGCGCCAAGCAATATCCAGGTCAATGCGATCGCCTGTGGTGTCATCGATACCGTAATGAACGATCTTCTGGATGCGGAAGAAAAAGCTGCCCTCGCAGAAGAAATCCCTGCCGGACGTTTCGGGACACCAGAAGAAGTCGCGCTTCTCGCATGGCAGCTTGCAAATGCCCCTGCCTATCTTACCGGACAGATCCTGGGCATGGACGGCGGATATATCTAACTCCTACTCCCAGATCTTGTCCCACTTTGCGTAAAGTGTAATACTGGATGCCGGGTATCTTTCGGATTCCCGGTTTTCCAGAAGCTTTGTCTGCTCCGTATATTTCTCATTCAGCTCATCTTCAAGGGTCCCATACTGCTCCTGTTTTGCAAGCTCTGCCAGTTCTTTTTCCTGCACAACTCCAGCATCAGTCCACGCATACCATCCTTCAAATCGATATCCGTCTTTCACTGCCGTTGGCATACATCCTTCACTTAACCGAAGGCTCTGCCCATACACAGTATAGTCTGCCGCAAATTTTCTTTTGTTCTTTCCTTTATTCAGCCCGGCTTCAAGCTCTTCACCATTTCCCCTTGTCGCAAACAGCCTTCTTCCGCCTGCTGTTGCCGTACCGTAATTCTCGATCTCACCACCTGCAGCGTCATAATAAATAACCGTATAAGGTGCCCAGACATATGCCGTACCAAACTTTTCTGTCTCTGGCCCTGTCCCATTTCTGTCAAACCGGAATCCGTAATGGTATTCTTTTCCTTCATAAAAATAAGTGAAAAATCCTGGTATCCCTGCCGGGATCCCAACCTCCTGATTTACCGACTTGTGAAAATCAAACCGGATCAGCTCTGCTCCATCCGGTGTCTCCCCATCATCTGCGTAAACCGATATTCCTGCACTATTGCACGCCCAGACAATCACTCCACCAAACATCACCAGCAGCAAATACCGAACTATCATCGTCCAGATACTTCCAATCCGTTCCATACATGTCCCTCCTCATCCCAAAAGCTAAATTACCCATGTATATTTATATGCAGGCAGAATTTTATATATTCCCTCAAACAGAATCATCCACTATCCCTGAACGAAAAATTTCAAAAAAATAAACTGATCAGATTCCATCGCACAAAAGTGAATCTGATCAGTTTATTTTTTTACAATTTGATGTCGCAGCTTATCGATCTCACCCCTACTTAAAATCCAGTTCCACCGGACAGTGGTCAGACCCAAATACATTTGTCAGAATCTTCGCATCTTCCAACCTGCTTTCCAGTGCTTTTGATGTACAGAAGTAATCGATACGCCAACCTGCATTCTTTTCTCTTGCCTTAAACCGGTAGGACCACCAGGAGTAAATTCCTTCTTTATCCGGATAGAAATAGCGGTAAGTATCAATGAATCCCGCATCCAGAAGTGCTGAGAATTTTGCTCGCTCTTCATCTGTAAATCCGGCATTCTTCCGGTTGGTCTTTGGATTCTTCAGATCAATTTCTTTGTGTGCCACATTCAAATCTCCACAGAAGATCACCGGTTTTGTCTCTTCCAGCTTCTTAAGATAAGCAAGAAACGCATCTTCCCAGGTCATACGGTAGTCAAGTCTTGCCAGTTCGCTCTGGGAGTTCGGTGTATACACGGTAATAAAATAAAAATCCTCAAATTCCAGTGTGATCACGCGCCCTTCCTGATCATGTTCTTCTATCCCAAGTCCGTAAGTAACCGATAACGGCTCTTTCTTTGTAAAAATTGCAGTCCCTGAGTATCCTTTTTTCACAGCCGAGTTCCAGTACTGGTGATATTCCGGCAGATCAAGTACAAGCTGCCCTTCCTGCATCTTTGTCTCCTGCAGACAGAAAATATCCGCATCTGCCTCTTTAAAAAAATCCATAAATCCTTTCTGCACACATGCACGGATTCCATTTACATTCCATGAAATAAACTTCATCTCTTCTCTTTCCTCCATTTCTTTGGTTTTTATTTTTCGCTGATCTTCTGTACCGCTTTTTTAAGCTCCGCTTCTGTATAAAAAACACGGCCTAAAAACAGTCCCTTCGCCGGTGCCGGAAAACCAGATTTCTTCCGGTCTTTCGCTTTCAGAATCTCCGGTATCTCTTCCGCTTTTATTTTCCCGATTCCCACATCCAGAAGCGTTCCGGTAAGTATCCGGACCATATGATATAAAAATCCATCTCCGATCCACGATAACGTAAGTGTATCCTTTTCATACACGATCCCGACCGCATAAATCGTCCGTACCGTATCTTTGTCCTCTTTCAAATCCGTAAAGGCGGAAAAATCGTGGGTTCCCATCAGATACTCTGCTGCTTTTTCCATCGCAGCGATATCGACCGGATGTGGAAAATGAAACCGGTATTTCCGATGAAATACTTCCATCTTGTCACGCAGATCGATCTGATACTCATAGCATTTCCCGACCGCACTCTTTCTTGCATGAAAATCCCGTTTTTCTCTGCTGATATCCACCACTCTGATATCTTCCGGGAGAAGTGCATTTAACTGCTTCTTAAAACTGTCCATATCAATTTCTTGTTCCAGATACAGACTGCACTCCTGCCCTAACGCATGTACACCACTATCCGTTCTTCCTGAACCACTGACCACCATCTTTTTCCCTACAATTTCTGAAATCCGCCGTTCCAGAATTCCCTGTACAGTAAGTTCCGTATTCTCCTGTCTCTGCCATCCACGATACGCCGTTCCATCATAGGCAACTGTTATCCGGTAAGTATTCATCCTTTTATAAAAGGGGCGAAAACTTTATAAGTCCTCGTCCCTGTCACCTTTCTGTTATCTGTTTTTCCGGTAAATGATCAGAAGTCCTTTCAGGAGCAGATCGTCATCCAGTATGACC
Organism: Coprococcus sp. AM100_B19A; assembly: GCF_027662015.1. Classification (NCBI taxonomy): domain Bacteria; kingdom Bacillati; phylum Bacillota; class Clostridia; order Lachnospirales; family Lachnospiraceae; genus Coprococcus; species Coprococcus sp. AM100_B19A. The sequence continues at coordinate 64,739 of NZ_JAQDKN010000013.1, read as the reverse complement.
TCTCTCTTGCAGTACGGAACAATCTTCTTGGAAAGTCCACCTGTTGCGATTGCAGTCATCGGCTGTCCAATCGCTTCCTCAATCCGGTCAATAATTCCATCGATTGCCGCTGCACTGGAATAGAGAACACCACTCTTCATACATTCGATCGTATTCTTTCCGACAATCCGCTTCGGTGCTTCCAGACCGATTCCCTGAAGCTGGGATGCATTTTCCGTCAGGGCGTTCAGTGAAATATTCACTCCCGGATAGATCATGCCTCCGATATAATTTTTCTTTTCATCGATCACACTGACTGTTGTCGCCGTTCCCAGATCGAAAATCATCATCGGTGCTTTGTATTCTGCAATTCCGGCAACTGCATTTGCCACCAGATCACTTCCGAGCTGTGCCGGATTATCCATCAGGATATTGAGTCCGTTCTTCACGCCAGGTCCGATGACCAGTGTCTCTTTTTTCAGAATCTTTTCTGCCGCCTCTTTTACAACATATGTAATCTGCGGAACTACCGAGCTGATGATCGCTCCTTCCAGCTTCTCCGGTTTGATTCCGTGAATATCCAGAACCATCTTAATATCAATCGCATATTCCAGTTCCATCTTTGTCTTGATCGTGGAAAGTCTTTCGATAAAATAGGTTTTGTTGTCATCCACACATCCAAGTACAATATTTGTATTTCCTATATCAATCGCAAGTATCATTTTTACACTCCTAATCTTTCCTGTACCCCTTTTTTCATCAGTGTTTTCCCAAGTACCAGCGTGATCACCGCCGCTACGATCGCCTCCGGAATCCCATTGATTCCGATAATGCTCAGAATAAATCCATATACCGCCTTTACGGTAATACCATTGGCTGCCGCATAATCATTTCTGAAAAATACAAAAATAAGATTCATGACAAGAAGCGTATTGGTCAGTGCTCCGGAAAGTCCTGCCGCAATCAGTCCAACAGAGGATACTCCATTGTTTTTTGAAAGCTTCTTAACCAGACGGTAAACATAAAACGGTACTACACCGATCAAAATACGTGGCACAAAACAGATGATCAGACTTCCGATCCCTCCACTGTATTCACCCAAACTGTAAAATGGGGTAAATACGAATGATGTCAATGTCGGATTTATCGTATTATTGATAAAACTTGTAAAACCAAACACGCCTCCAAGCGCTGCGCCCTTCTTCGGTCCAAGCATCAGCGATCCCATGATCACCGGGATATGGATGATCGTCGCCCTTGTAAATCCCAATGGGATATATCCGATAAACGGGGTGAATGCCAGCACTACAATAAGTGCTGCGAAGATTGCCATCTGTACGAGTCCTTTTGTTTTGGACATGGATGTAGTACGTTCATTGCCTTGATTCATTTTTCTTTTCCTCCTGTTACTATTCTCTTTACGAGATACAATACATTTTGGCTTTTTTATTTATTCATACACTCCAGAATCTTGTCCAGAATACAAGCTGCTGTCTCTTCCTTGCTGATCATTGGAAGTGCAGTCTCATCTTCCTTCGTGATCAGCGTCATCTGATTTGTATCGCCCTGAAATCCTGCTCCGGCAACTTTAAGATTATTTGCCGCGATCATATCCAGCTTCTTCTTTTCAAGCTTCTTTCTGGAATTTTCAACCATATTCTCGGTTTCCATCGAAAATCCACACAGGAACTGTCCGTCTTTTCTGTGCTCTCCGAGATATTTCAGAATATCGTCTGTCTTTTCCAGTTCCAGACTCATCTCACTGTCCGATTTTTTCACCTTTTCATCCGCAATATGCTTTGGCCGGTAATCTGCAACCGCTGCTGCTTTACACACAATGTCTGCATCTGCTGCCTCTTCCTTTACCGCCTCGAACATTTCCTTTGCAGTCGTGACCGGAACAATCTTCACAAACATCGGCTTTTTGATCTCTGTCGGTCCGGTGACAAGCGTAACATCCGCTCCTCTTGCCACAGCAACGCGTGCAAGAGCATATCCCATCTTACCGGATGAGTGATTCGTAATGTAGCGCACCGGGTCGATTGCTTCTCTTGTAGGTCCTGCTGTGACAAGAATTTTCTTTCCGGTCAGATCTTTCTCATAAGCAGTATCCCGATAAATATATTCATACAAAGTCTCCGCTTCCGGCATCTTCCCGGCTCCGTTATCTCCGCATGCCAGATGTCCACTTGCCGGCTGAATCACTTCATATCCATAATGCTCCAGAAGTTTTAAATTATCCTGTACGACCGGATTCTCATACATTCTTGTATTCATCGCCGGTGCAAGGATCTTCTTACATTCGGCACATGCCATCACAGTCGTAGTCAGCATATCATCTGCAATCCCGTGTGCCAGCTTGCCGATCACATTTGCCGTGGCAGGTGCGATCATCACAATATCTGCCCATTTTGCCAGTGTCACATGCTCCACACTGTACTCAAAATTGCGGTCAAATGTATCGATCAGGCACTTATGCTGTGTCAGCGTCTCAAATACCAGCGGATTGATAAAATTCGTTGCATTCTGTGTCATCACAACTTTCACATCGTATCCTGTCTTTACCAGCATACTTGCCAGTGTTGCAATCTTGTACGCCGCGATACCGCCGGTCACGCAGAGCAATACTGTCTTTTTCCGTTCCATTTGTCTTTCCCCTTTTATTCTAATATTTTCTTCAGTTCATCCATGAAGGTATTCACGTCTTTAAATTCCCTGTATACCGATGCAAAACGTACATAAGCAACCGGATCCAGCTTTTTCAGACTTTCCATAACAATCTCACCGATCTGGCTGCTCGGAATTTCTTTCTCTTCCCGGCTGAAAATCGCTGTCTCGATCGAGTCGATCGTTGCCTGAATATCTGCTGCCGCTACCGGACGTTTATAGCACGCCCGGAGTACTCCGCCTTCCAGCTTAGTACGGTCATACTGCTCGCGGTTGTTGTCCTTCTTGATCACGATCAGCGGTATGGTCTCCACCTTCTCATAGGTTGTAAAACGCTTGTTGCACGCATCACAGGATCTTCTCCTTCTGATCGTCGTTCCGTCATCTGCCGGTCTTGAGTCGATGACTCTTGTATCAATGTTACCACAATATGGGCACTTCATCTTTTTTCCTCCTGCCTGGTTCTTGATTGATTCTACTGCCGAATCACGCACATTTTTAATGTCTATAGTATAAATCCTGTATACAGGGTTGTCAACAAATTCACACTTTATCAAAAAGCTATATAAGCCGGCTTTCCACCAGCTTCCATGCCTGTACGATCAGTGCCGCATGGTCACAGGCGATCCGGTCCGATTCTTTTACCTTATAATAAGTCTCTCTTACCAGTCCACTTCTTTCCTTTTTTTCAACGATTGCCGAAATTGTAAGCTCTGCTTCTTTATTTTCCAATGCCAGTCGATAAATGGTTCTCTTCCAATCTCCATCCTCCTTCACCGATTCTGTCTGACAATGAAGCTGCATCCACTTTGCATCCGCCGCATCGTCACCAGCCTGCACCTTTACCTGCCCTTCATCCACAACCGAAAGATATGCCGATGTAATAATCCGTGCCCTCGGATCACGGGTCACATTCCCATAGACTGCAAACTGCTCCATCGGAAGATCCGCCACGCCGGTCTCTTCGATCAGTTCTCTTCTTGCCGTATCTTCCAGATTCTCATGAAGTTCAATAAACCCACCCGGCAGCGCCCACCAGCCAATGCTCGGATGATTCCGCCTTTTCACCATCAGAACTTTCCATTCTCCGTCCACTACCTTTCTTTTGCAGGAGAATATAACTGCATCGGTTGTCACACAAGGATTCTTATATTTATAAGGATCATACTCTTCCAGAAATTCTTCCAGCGTCTGTCCCTTTTCATTTTCGTTTCCGTTTCCCCGGAATGGCTCGATTTCTTTAAAAAATGCTGTCATTTTTCTTCTCTCCTTTGTCTTTTTACTTGTTCTCATTTATTTCACTGAGCAGTCTGCACTCTTCTTCCTCTTTTACTATTCTTATTTACACGGCTTCAGACATTTGTCCTCTTTAATTTCCACAAGAATAATATCCTCTCCAATCCTGCGAATACACTCAAACGGAATAATATACTCCGCATCATACCCAAGAAATCCACAGATTCTTCCCGGTCCCGGTACGATCAATGCTTCCACACACCCTGAACAGATATTGATCTGCAGATCTGCAACAAACCCGAGCCGCTTGCAGTCACATATGTTGATGACCTCACGCTCTTTTAATCCGCAAAATCGAATCCGTTCCTCTTTCATACTGCACCATCCATCGGACTTCTTATTATATTATATGAACATCTCCCCTTGTTGTCAGCATATTTTCTAAAAATCCCCGTCCTTGTGCCATTTAGCTTCTGCCCACCAGTAATTCCTTTTTATACTGTGCATTTTTGCCAACTAATGATTGCAATTTCCATAAAAAAATACTATAATTTTTATATATTTTTTATCGCTGTTGTCTGCGTTATATGTTTTTCATACGCAGACAATTCAAATTCTGAGAAACAGAGGGATGTAATATGAAGAAAAAAGTTGTTGTTGCATTAGGACACCGCGCACTCGGAACCACACTTCCAGAGCAGAAGGTTGCCGTTAAAAAAACTGCAGTTTCCATTGCAGATCTTGTTGAAGAAGGATACCAGGTAGTAATCACACACAGTAATGGACCTCAGGTTGGTATGATCCATACTGCTATGAACGAATTCAGCACCAATCATCCGGATTATACCGCTTCTCCGATGTCAGTCTGCTCTGCTATGTCGCAGGGTTACATCGGATACGACCTGCAGAATGCGATTCGCGAAGAACTGATCGGACGCGGCATCTATCGCAGCGTATGCACCGTTATCACACAGGTAACTGTTGATCCATATGACGAAGCATTCTATACACCAACCAAGATTGTCGGACGTATCATGAACGCAGAAGACGCTGCCGCTGAACGTAAAAAGGGCAATTATGTAGTAGAAGTTCCTGGTCAGGGCTTCCGCCGTGTCGTTGCTTCTCCAAACCCGGTTGATATCGTAGAAGTTGATGCCATCCGCACCCTTACCGATGCAGGACATATCGTAATCGCCTGCGGTGGTGGCGGAATCCCGGTACTCCAGCAGAACAATCACCTCAAAGGTGCCAGCGGAGTCATCGAAAAAGATCTTACTGCCGGCAAGCTTGCTGAACAGATTGATGCTGATGAACTCATCATCCTGACCAGTGTGGAAAAGGTATGCTTAAACCACGGAAAAGAAGATGAAGAAGAACTCGATAATATCTCCGTAGAACAGGCTAAGCAGTATATGGATGAAGGACACTTCGGAATCTACAACATGCTTCCAAAATTCCAGGCATCCGTAGGATTCATAGAAAAGAAAGAGGGAAGAAGTGCTCTGATTACTTCTTTTGATACTCTGAAAGATGCTCTGAAGGGTAAAACCGGAACTGTTATTGAATAAATGTACAAAAGGGACGACATAAAGGACTCCGTTTTCTGTGGGTAGAAATGGTGAAGAGTCCGTAGAGAAAAAATGCACCAGTAATTTGGATACCGGGCTGATTCGCGGAATAATCCTGATGATTATTCCACTCAGCAGCCCTCTGGATTTCGTGCTTGTAGCACGAAACCAGATCCGAGTTACTGGTGCATTTTTTCTAACGGACTCTAGCACCGTTTCTAATTACAGAAAACGGAGTCCTTTATGTCTGTGCGCTGGCAAACTTTTAGTTTCATAAGCATTCACACTAAGCACTTTATTCCTACCACCTGCCATCTCCTCTACTCGCCCCACCCCATACCGGGGGCAGCCTCCAGGCGTCCCCCCCCCCGTGGAATACAGCAAGGCAGGGACAAGTAGATTCTGTTTTTTTATGTTAGAAAGCGGCGATTAGGGTCCGTTGTAAAAAGGCAGCCGGTAATTTGGATCTGGTTTCGTGTTTCATACACGAAATCCAGAGGACTGCTGAGCCGAATAATCATCAAGATTATTCAGCGAATCAGTCCGGTATCCAAAATTACCGGCTACCTTTTTACCTACGGACTCTTCGCCGCTTTCTCCTCATAAAAAAACAGAATCTACTTGTTCCGGCCTGTATGTCATCCACCAAACGCTTACCCCTGAACCTGTAACAGCTTCGCTTTCAGTTCAGCTTCGATGCGTTGCATTTCCACCTCTGCCTGCTGACGTTTCTGGCGGCCTTCCTGTTGGATCTGCATGACTTCATCGAAGGTTGCGATCAGCGATTCATTGGTTGCTTTTAAGGTTTCAATATCTACGATTCCACGCTCGGATTCTTTGGCAGTCTCTACAGTAGCAATCTTCAGCTTTTCTGCGTTCTTGCGCAGGAGTTCATTGGTCATATCGTTGACCTCTCTCTGGGCTGCGGCTGCCTGTGCGGAATGTTCTACACCAAGGGCGAGTACCATCTGGCTTTTCCAGAGTGGGATCGTATTGACGAGTGTAGACTGGATTTTTTCTGCCATCATTGTGTCGTTTCCCTGTACCAGACGGATCTGTGGTGCGGTCTGCATGGCGATTGTCTTGGTCAGTTCCAGATCATGCAGTTTTTTCTCAAAACGTTCACATCTGGAATCCAGATCTTTTGCTGCCTGTGCATCCTCAGCAAGTCCACTTGCCATCGCTTTATTCTTCAGTTCCTGTAGCTCGCCGTTTCTTGTCTCGGCAAGCTTCTGCTTTCCGGCAAGCACATACATGGCCAATTCTTTATAATATGTCAGGTTCACTTCATACATCTTGTCCAGAAGCGCAATGTCTTTCATAAGCTGCACTTCGTGAGATTCCAGTGCTTTGACAATATTGTTTACATTGGTTTCTGCTTTTGCATATTTGGCTTTCATTGCCTGGATCTTGTTTCCGCCTTTTTTGAAGATTCCGAGGAATCCTTTTTCCTCTTCCTCATCAAATCCTTTCAGTTCTGTCACCACATCACTTAACAGTGTGCCAACCTCTCCAAGATCTTTTGTTTTTACATTTTCCAGTGCTTTTTCTGAAAAATCTGCGATCTTCTTCTGGGTTCCGGCTCCGTACTGAAGAATCATGTTAGAATTGGCGAGATCAATTTTTTCTGCAAATGCACTGACCATATTCTTTTCTTCCGGTGTCAGGACGATCTCCGGTGTTTCCGGTTCTGCCTCCTGATAAATCTGCGGAGTCTCTTTTTTTTCTTCCTGGAACGGATCCAGCGTCAGCTCCGGTGTTACATTAAATTCTTCAAAATCGTTCATACTCTTCTTCCTCCTGCGACTTTATTTTTTCATTCCGTCCTCTTTCAGACCTTCCTGTGCAAGCATGGTATTCAATACGGAAATATCCGATGAGACATCCCACATGGTATCCTGAAACAGGTCATCCAAAAGCTTCTCAAACGCCGTATTTAAAGTATCGAGCGTTGCCTCAATCTCACGTTTTGCAGTCTGGATATTTTCTCCATCAACCGGCTGTCTGTCAAGCTGTTCATATGCTTCCAGAAGCTTGATCGTCGTCGGAAGATAATATTCCATCAGCTTACGGATATCCGAAACTGACTGTGGATTTTCTTCCACCCGGTCGAAGATCCGGTCTACCAGCATCTCCATCCGGCTGATCTTTGCGGAAATCTCTTCTCCCGGAATGGCTTCATTACACTCGTGGATCTTTCTGATAAAAGCATCCCCCTGGTCAATGATCTTCTGCACCTCCGGTGCCAGCTTTTCATTCTTTGCTTCTTTTTCTTTTGTATTTTCCTGTGTCTTCTCTTCTTTCTTTACCGGCTCTTCCGCTTTCGACTGCTGTCTGCGGGTTTCGATCTGTAAATATTCTTCGTAAGCACGGTTTGACAGGATCAGGCATTTCTTCTCACCATCCATGTGCCCCTGACGGAACCAGCCTTTAGAAATCATTCTTTCCAGATCCTTTGTCACAAATTTTATGGATTTTCCGGAATTGCTTCCGATCTCCGAAATATTGCAATACTCTCTGCCTGCAATCCTGCGGCTGTAGTTCTTGAATCTTCCAACCTGTTTCAGAAGCTTAATGCCCCATCCTGTGATCATGCCACTTGCTGCCGTAAACAGTCCAAATACCGCACGCATGATCCATAAAGCCCCCGGACTTTCCGGCAAAGAAGCAATACAAGATGCAAGGAACAGAATCAGAAATATAAGTGCTATGCTTCCGCCTACTGCGATCATGACAATTCCGCCTGCCTTTGTTCCCGTCGTCGATCCATACAAGACAGGTGACTGCTGTGCATTGCTGTATCCATACCGGCTGCTGCCCTGTGATTCCGCCTTATAGTCCTGCATATCCGGATTCCATGCTCTTCCATTTCCATCCGTTCCGCTCCACCTGTAAGTTCCAAACGGAGGTACACCTCCTCCAGGCGTTCTTCCCCATCTGTCAGTCCCGCCCATCTGTCCATATCTTCCACGCGGTCCTCCCGGACCTCTTCCCATATTTCTCGTTGCCTGATCAAACGCATTTCCAAAAGAACGCATGCCCTGTTCCGCGCCATTTACCGCACCATTCACTGCCCGGTTGATCGTATCTGTGATCGTCTGGTTCAGCTTCCGGTAATCCTGCGAGTCTACAGCATCCTGCACGGTTCGTCTGATCTCTTCTCCAAATCTTTCCCAATCCTGCATTTTCAGCTTCTCCTTTATTTTGAAAACTTGATCCTGTCATCAATTCCGTGCGAAAGAACATAATCAAAAACGGTCTTTGGCACCAGATCATCCCACTTTTCATCTGCCAGGATCCTCTGCCGGATCTGGGAACCTGATACCCCTTTTTCCTCTTTAGTCCTTCTCCAGAGAACTTCCACCGGAATTCCAAGCTTCTCAAAACGCTTCTCATTGTTCGCAGTCCATTCATCACAGATACTCATAAAGCAGACCGCACCCTCCGGCAGATACTGCCCCAGATATTCCACTCTGTCAATCGGAAATGGGATGATCTCAAACTCTTCTCTCGGCACTCCGAAACTGAGCAACGTATCACGAAGCATCTCATAACGCTCAATATAAGTCAGAGGATTAGCGCTCCGTCTTACCCGGTAATTGTCTTCCTCACCCCCTGATACGTGCAGATCATCCGACATAGTGATTCCTATATAAAGCCTTTTGCAGCGCATCTTTGCCGCCAGAATATATTCCACATGTTTGAGATGCAGAATCTGAAATCTTCCATATACCAGCCCTTTTTCTATCATTTATACATCCCTTGCTTTCTGTAATTTTATCTTTTCAATGATGTTGAGGTCAAAAGGTATTTTAACCCTTTTGATACCAGATTGCTACGTGCTTTGCACTCTCGCAATCCTTTTCAATTAGTCTATCTGTATTCTACTACAGAACGGTCGTTCTTAGCAAGAAATACCTCTGTATACGACAAAAAGATGACTTTCGTCACCTTTTTGTCTTTTTCTTCTATTCAACGATTTTATAATATTCTTTTGCTGTTATCACAAATACGATCACATAAAAGACGGCAAAGATTCCCACTGTACCGGCAGTGCATCCGAAGAACAGCTTTGTATTTTTCAGATAAAATATGGCTAAAAGCTTTGTGATCACCGGAAATGCAACTGCAATATGGATGATTGCCATCGCAAGCGGCAGGAAGAATACCATCAGGATCTGGCTGCGTATCGAACTTTTGACCTCGCGTTTGCTCATTCCTACCTTCTGCATGATCTGATAGCGTTCTCTGTCATCAAAGCCTTCGGAAATCTGTTTGTAATAAATGATCAGCACCGTTGCCATCAGGAACAGGCTTCCAAGATACATTCCAATAAAAAACACACCGCCATACAGACCAAAGAAAGTCTCTTTTTCAAGATATCTTCCCTGTACGCCAGTATGTTCAAATTCACTTTCTGCCTGTGCTTTCAGCTCTTTGACAGCTTTCAGCTTCTGATCTTCGCTGCCCCTTAAATTGAATGACTCCCTCCATTTTACCGGTTTGTCCTCTGCCTCGAGCTGGTATTTTTCCAGATAATCTTTCATAAACTCTTTTTCATCACTGACGATCATATAATATACATTTTCTGTATTAGAATCACTCTTCTTTCCAAAAGGTGCAGTATCCAGTTCCTTCTTGACCATCCATGTTTCCTCATCAATCCTGATCTTATCCTTTCCGTAATTTTCCCCATTTGTAAAAAGAATAGCTTCCTTATCCCCAAGCTCCATCCTTTCGCCTGTCAGCTGATTATAATCTGCCAACCTAATCACATCAAAAAACACTATATCAGATGACGAATTATCCTTTATCATAGCAGAAGTATATTCTTCTCCGTTTTTTATCTTAACAAGCTCTGCCATATGCCAGCTCTTCTCATCTGTGATCTCTACCTGATTATCCCGGCAGATCTTTTCCACCATGTCATGCAGCTTCTTATTTTCCACATCATCAGATACCGAATTTGTGATATACACTTCCTGCGGATACCTTGTTCTTAAGACATCCTCCTTTCCAATGTACAAAGATACGGTAGACGAAATGATCACCAGAACCATAGTACTGAGTACACAGATATTTGACAGCCCGACTGCATTCTGCTTCATTCGGTAAAGCATGCCGGATACGGATGTAAAATGCTTTGTTTTATAATAGAAATTTTTGTTTTTCCGAAGCAGCTTTAAAAAAGCAATACTTCCTGCTGTAAAAAGCGCATAGGTTCCGATAATGACACAGATTACTGCGACAAAGAAAAGTTGAAGCGCCTTAAGTGGTTCTTTTGTCGTAATCGCAATGTAATAACCGATTCCAAGGAAAATGATTCCAGCCATAGTCAGGAACCATTTGGTTTTTGGCTCGCGCTCGCCCTGACTTCCCGCATGCAGAAGATCGATTGGATTGGCAAGCCGGATCTGCAAAAGATTATAGATCAGAGTCAATGCAAAGATCAGTGTGAAAAAGAGAACGGTATTTCCGGCAATCTCCCATGACATCCGAAATGCCAGTTTATCGTCATAATGAATCATTCTTTTCAAAAGTGCATACATCAGCTTTGCAAGCGCAGTTCCGAAAAAGATTCCGCCCAGGATACTGACCGCACCGGTTACAACCGTCTCGATCACCAGCATTTTCGCAAGCTGCGGTTTCCCCATTCCGAGAATATGATACACTCCAATTTCTCTTTTCCTTCTTTTGATCAGAAAACTGTTGGTGTAAAACAGAAAGATCAGTGCAAATGTTTCTATTACATGAACACTCAGACTTAAAATAATCTGTAATGCTTCCTGGTTCATTGGCGAATTTGCCGCCAGATTCGCCATCATATAATACATCATCACCGTTAAAATGGCAGTCAGTACATAGGGAATATATGTCTTCCGGTTATTTTTCAGATTGGAAATGGCAAGCTTTGTATAAATCGATCTATTCACGGTGCTCACCTCCTGTAGTGAGAACCGTCAAGGTGTCGGTGATCTTCTGGTACATCTCGTCACTGGTCAGATTGCCACGGTAAAGCTGATGAAAAACTTCCCCATCCTTGATGAAGAGGACTCTCTTTGCCGTGCTCGCTGCTTTGACACTGTGCGTTACCATGACAATCGTCTGCCCGTTATCGTTGATCGCATTAAAGAGTCCCAGAAGCTCATCCGTCGATCTGGAATCAAGCGCACCGCTCGGTTCATCGGCAAGGATCAGCTGCGGTTGTGTGATCAGAGCACGTGCAATGGCTGCTCTCTGCTTCTGTCCACCGGATACTTCATATGGATATTTGTTCAGAAGCTTACTGATTCCCAACTGCTCTGCGATCGGCGCGATCCGACTCTCCATTTCCGTGTATTTCTTTCCAGACAAAACCAGCGGAAGGAAAATATTATCCTTCAGGGTTAGTGTATCCAAAAGGTTGAAATCCTGAAAGACGAATCCAAGATTCTGCCGCCGGAATGCTGCCATCTCTTTTTCTCGGATCTTGCTGAGATCATTCCCTTTTAAGTAAACATTTCCACCAGTCGGCTTATCAAGTGCAGCCAGGATATTCAGAAGTGTAGTTTTGCCACTTCCGCTTTCTCCCATAATTGCTACATATTCGCCTGCTTCTACGGAAAAGCTGACGTTATGCAGCGCCTCTACCTGATTTCCTCCGAAACGGGTTGTGTATATCTTTTTTACGTTCTTTACGTCAAGTAATGCCATGGTTTTTATGACCTGCCCTTCTTTTTTATTTGATAAAGTCATTATAAAAAAGTAAGGGATTTCCTTCCATCGAAGTAAATGACAATTTGTGTGGGGTTTCTTACATTTTTGTAAGGATCGGGTTGGAAAAGACTCATTTGGTGAAAGAGACGCCGCCAGAAAAAATAAATATTCCAAATTCCTTTGTGCAAACCATTCCGATGAACCACTTAGGACGGGAATCATGTTCGGCAATGGCCTCCATGATTCCTGTGTTTCATCTCCATTGCACAAACATGGAATTTTCCATATTTATTTTTTCTGGCGGCTGTTTTGTTCAAATGGATAAACTTTTTGCAACTGATAGATCCTTACCCAAAAGTAAATCATAGTTCTGTTCCGTTGTTGGAAGTTTTTTCGTTTTTGTACCAATAGACTCCATTACTCTATTCGTCTGGATTCACGGTCAAAGTTTAGATATACTTTTGTTCCTTTTTCTGGTTTTGATTCAATCCAGATAGTATGATGGAGACGATCTATGATTGTCTTACAGAGATATAATCCTATTCCAGTGGATTTTTTATTCGCTCTTCCATTGTAGCCGGTAAAGCCTTTTTCGAAGATTCTTGGGAGGTCCTCTTCTGCAATGCCAATTCCGTTATCGGAGATCACCAGAGTTTTTTCTTCTGTGTAGATTGATATTTCTCCGCCTCTTGCGTATTTAACTGCATTGGAGAGAATTTGTTCGATGACGAAGGTCAGCCACTTTTCATCGGTCAGGATCTTCTGATCCTGGATTTCAAGGTGAAGTCTTGTCCTGGTCATGATGAACATCTGGGAATATTTGCGGACTGCCTGGCGGACGATTTCTTCCAGGCTGCAGATCCGGAAGGCGTAATCGGAGGTTGCGGAACCCATTCTGAGATAGGTGAGTACCATATCCACATATTGTTCAATCCGGAACACCTCCATTTTCATGCTTCGGGTAAGTTCCTGTGCTTTCGGGCTTTCCTGTACTTCTTCCAGTTCTTCCCCGCTCTGGATCAGGACACCGAGTGCTGCAATTGGAGTCTTGATCTGATGAACCCACATGCTGTAATAATCAGACAGCTCCTGTTTTTCAATCTGCACAGAGGATTCCAGCTCTTTTTTCTCTTCGTAAAGCTGCCGGATCAATTCCTGGTACATTTCGCTTTCCCGGCTTTCTGCCTCCGGAAATCCTCCTGCCTCTGTCCGGATTTTTCCCTGATTTTCTTCCAGTATTCTTTGTCTTTTTTCATATCGTATGAAAACAAGTGTAAACCAGATCACATTCCATAAAATCACCAGAAGGAACGCATATCCTGCAATCTCCACCGGAATTTCATAGATCCAGAAGATGACTGCAAAGAGAATGCCCGAAACAAGAACCGCTATTCTCTCCGGTCTTTTTTCTTTCCAAAATGCCCTTAAAATCTCTGTCATACCAGCATGTACCCGATTCCTTTCTTTGTCCGGATCACATCATGCATTCCGGCTTCCTCCAGCTTTTTCCGAAGTCTCGCCACATTTACTGTAAGTGTATTATCATCGATGAATTCGTCACTTTCCCAGAGGCTGGTCATGATCGCATCTCTGGTCACAAATTTTCCTGCGCTCTCAAAAAACATCTGACAGATCTTGAACTCATTCTTGGTGAGTTCAATCTTCTGCCCGGCTATTGTAAGTGATGCATCTCCCAGATTCAGCAGCATTTCTCCATGCTCAATGATATTTGCCGTTCCCTGAAGTGCATATGCTCTTCTGAGCACCGCCTGCACCTTTGCTGTCACTACATTCAGATCAAACGGCTTCTCGATAAACTCATCTCCGCCCATGTTCATTGCCATCACGATATTCATGTTGTCATTCATCGATGACAGAAAGATGATCGGCACATTGGACAGCTTCCGGATCTCCTGGCACCAGTAGAATCCGTTGTAAAACGGAAGCCCGATATCCAGGATTACAAGCTGTGGATCTGTCTTTTTAAATTCTTCCATTACATTTTTGAAATCACGTACACATACTGTCTTATAATTCCACTTTTTCAAATGCGATGCCAGCCGCTTTGCGATCGTGTTATCGTCTTCAACAATCAGTATTTTATACATTTATTCCTGACTCTCCTAAACTCTCTTCTGGAAGTTTCCGTACACCTTAACCCCTTCATCTACCGTAGTAAATGCTTCCGGATCCAGTAAATACACCATGTTCAGGATATCTTCTACTTCAAATTTATTCACGATCGTCACCAGAACATAATTGTGTTCACTCGTAAATGCACCTTCACCATTCCACTGCGTAACACCACGTCCGGTTTCTTTCATGATTGCCTCTGCGATTCCCTTCTTCTTCGTGAAAATCAGCATTCTCACATTGATGTTCTGAAAATGCATCCTGTCCAGAGTTACCGTGTAAAAGAACAGGTAGACGACCGAATAAATCACCGTTGAGATATCAAAAACTAAAAGATAAATGGCATACAGTATCAGATTGAAGATGGTTCCCAGTTTTCCAACGGACATTCCCGCATATTTTTTCGCCATCCAGATACCGATAACCTCGATTCCACCACCGCTTCCTTTTGCCGTCAGCATGATTCCGATTCCGGCTCCGGTTACAACACCACCGATGATGATTCCAATGACCGGATCAGCAATCACTGCTGTTGCCGGAGTTGGTACGATTGAAGTAAATAAACTGATTCCTACCGTTCCAAGGATTGTATTTATAAAAAATGTCTTTCCGATTTTAAACCATGCAATAAATAAAATCGGAATGTTGAGCAGTAAATAAATGATACCATACAGGTTCAGACCTGCAATTTCCTTAATCCCGATCTGTCCTGCTCCATAACTTAACAGCTGTGCAAGACCAACTGCTCCCCCGCTGTATAAATTCATAGGGATAATAAATACATTCAGACCAACTGCGTAGATCAGACAGCCCACTATGATCCAGACAACCTGCATTCCCCTCTTCTGGGGCAAAAAATTGTTCATACTTTTTCTTTCCTCCTTGCTTCCGTTTTGATACCAGATATTTCATAACTTTTCCATACAGTATATCACGCCGGCATCTGAATTTGTAGACTAAAGTACAAATCGGCTTATAATTTTCTGTTATATATTTTAATCATTTTTCAAATAACAAAAGATGCAGCTCTGTTATCTGTTTTGATAACTTTGCAGCATCTTTCTACTCTTCTTTTTTATCCAACGTGACGCTCAAATCTCTTAAATCCAAGAATATTTTCAATCCGATCCATTGCATCCTTTTTTACTGATATACTCAGCGACTTCCTTCATAGCCTGATAATTATCAATCTGCACACTTCCCATATTACCACTCTTTTCAATCTTACGGTCAATAAATACAACTGGGATTGATAAATCTGCAAGTAGCTTATTACTGGTCGCATAATCCGAACTGACATAAATGATTCCATCTACCATTCTGGATTTTAACACATTCAAAAACTTTTCTTCCTGCACCGCATTATGATCCTTGATTTTTGTTTTGTCAATATTCTAATCAGCCTACACTTACTTTTACTCCGCCTTCACAGCCCAGCGCATCTTCGTAGATCTTGCACGCCCATTCTGTGCACACTCTTCTGCCGAAGGTCGGACTACATCTTTGGCATATTCGGAATAAACTCCCTCGCGATATCCTGCTTTTAAAGCTTTCTTCACCAGTTTGTCTTCTCCTGAATGGAACGTCAGGATCGCTACTCTTCCCCCCGGTTTCAAAGCGCCCGGCAGTTTTTCCATAAATTCATAGAGTACTTCAAATTCATGATTCACGTCAATTCGAAGTGCCTGGAAAGTCCGCTGACAGGTCTTCCTGATGATATCTTTTTTCTCCTTATTTTCCGGAAGGAAAGACAAGGTCTGTTCGATCACCTGACGTAGCTTTGTCGTAGTATCAATCCGGTGTCCTTTCCGGATTTCTTCGGTGATTGCCTTTGCCAGTTCTTCACAATACGGCTCATCCGAATTTTCATATAACATCCCGGCAAGTTCTTCTCTTGAAATTGTATCCAGTCTCTCGGCTGCACTGATCCCTTTTTCCTGATTCAGTCGCAGATCCAGAGGTCCGTCCACTTTGAAAGAAAATCCTCTCTTCGGGTTGTCAATCTGCATGGAAGACACACCCAGATCAGCCAAAATAAAATCAAATCCCCCAACTTCTTTTGCAATCTCATCGATAGTACAAAAGTTCTGAAGACGGATTGTTAAAATATCCTCCCCAAATCCCTGTTCTTCCAGACGTTTTTTTGTCTTTGCAGATTCTTCCGGATCTACATCTGTCGCGTAAATGTGCCCCTTTCCTTCCAGACATTTCAGCATTGCTTTTGTATGTCCGCCATAGCCAAGCGTTGCATCAAATCCCACCTCTCCCGGCTGGATCTTCAAGAAGTCAAGAATTTCCTGCACCATGATCGAAATGTGCATTCCGGCAGGTGTATTTCCTTTCTGAATGACATGTGCAATCATGTCCTGATATTTCTCCGGCTGTAATTCTTTGTATTTTTCTTCAAATTTTCGTGGATATTTTCCCTTGTACCTTGTGCGGCGCTTGTGAACACCTTGTTCAATGTTCTTTTCCTGTTCTGACATACATTGTCTCCTTACTTGTTAATTTATTTTTGGTTTTTTCGAATCTCTGGTCAACTCCATCGATTTTGTTGACTCATTGCCATTTTCTCAACGTTTTCCATATTTTTCTTAATATTATTTTGTTCGACTGTAACTTGAACAGCTGCTACTTTTAACTGACCATCCATTCTACCTTCTTCCTTCAAAATATTAATTTGTTTAAACTCACTATACTCTATCACTCTATCAGCGTAAAGCATTTTTTTACAAATCGCCCTATTTTTGTGCATATACAGTTTTGAGTTGTGCATGTTACATAATTTTTTTACCTATTAACTGAACAAATTTAAGGTTAACCACTGAATAAAGCTATGTTTTCAGGTTGTTTTTCGAGGTGTTATTATAAATATAACATTTTAATCTGGCAGGCTTCTCTCCAAACAGAGTCGTCCCGAGGATGTCAAGTCATTGCTACAAAAAATATGCGGCTTTTTTGCCACAAAATGGCTTAAAACCGCATATTTCTGTATAGAGGACGTTATATAATTGTCACAAAGTAACTGGGGAGGATGTTACGTCATTGTCACAAAATTCTTTCAGTATCATTCCCATCAATTCCTGTACAATGCTTTCTGATTTAATTCTTATCAGATTATCCCATGCGTCCACTTTGCCTAACAAATTCATTTTTTCTATCAAAAATCAGATAAAAATCTGTATTCCCATAGCATCTATTTTCTGGCTTTGTTAGAATTACACTTACTTTTGCTCTCTGCAGTCTCTTTGTCCATTCCGCAACCAGAATCCCGAACTGTCACACAGACAACATTTTCTTTCACTTCCGATATAAAACATTAAACTACCTGGGAAAAATTGGAACTTCCTCTCCGTTTACATATGCCGCCATCTCATCTCTGATTAACACAATATCTCCAGACGGTTTTCATTTTTCATCTAATGCTGTAATAAACAATTTGCCATACTCCAGTCCTCTGTATATCTCTCTTTAAAGTATAGAAAATTAGTATTTAAATGTCTCTATTCTAAAACATCCCGGCATATTATATAAGACTGATACGATTTTTTCATCGCCGTTCTGTCTCTGCTCACATACCCATTTACCAACATGGAAAGTCCCTGCTTCTTTTGTGAGAAAGTCTACTCTCCTATGATCCCCGGGTTTCGTATGGAAACGGATACTGCACATCATTCCTATGATCAGAAACGTATTTTCATCCAGTTCAAAGACGACTCCTGCGGCTGCCGGTGCACCGTCTGTCCTCGGGAGATACTGTATTTCTATATCATAGTTCTTAAACTTCAGATAGCATCCCTGCTCTCCATCTGACTGTTTCAGAAAACACTTCATATGTTCTGTCCCACGGTATTTCAAGTACAGCGGTCTGATCTCTTCCAGTAGCCGGTACACCTCGCCCAATGTCTCTTTAGTCCCGCTCAGATTAAAGGAAAGCGGATCCAGTTTCAGAGCGTCTATCACTTCTGCCGAAAGATCCGAAGGCTGGTCTGCCCACAGATCTTCCACTCCAAAAGGCGCATAGCATAACGCATGAAAATGCAGGAATGCATAAAGGGCATAGGAAGCTGTAACTGCATCTTTCCGCACTTCGGGGATTAAAAGCGGATTATCCGGCCGGCTGTACGTCTTCATGATGTCAGAGACATATGGCACATAGATGTCCGGACCGATGGTAAAAAGTGAAGGCGCCGCTGCTTTCCATACCCACAGCATATCCTCTACCGGTCCTCCGGACGGATAGGAACCCGGATACCACGGAAACTGCTTCAGCCATACGTTCGTAAAGCAGGGAAGCGGACTCTGCGTTCTTCCAGAGACCGAACCAGAGCAGGATCAATTTCTTTTTATATTTGTCCGCCTGCTTTATAAGCGCATCCACAAGGGTGAAATCAAACTTTCCTTCTTCCGGCTCCAGCGTTTCCCAATACACCGGCACAATCAGCGTATTCAGATTACTCTGCTCCATCTTCTCCCAGATTTCTATTTCCATCCTTTCCGGATCATACGCAGCGGAATTATGTACCTCGCCTGCAAATGCCTGAAAGGGTTGACCGTCTACATATAATGTAGAAATTCCGTTGTCATTTCTTATCTCTGCCATGTGCTTCATTCCATTATTTTCCTTTCTTTAGAAAAGAATCTTAGTACGGGCAAGCCAAAGGCGTATTCCACTTATAAGCGCAGAAATCCCAACTGCGATCGCAAATGCTCCTGCCACGATATTCATGATTCCTGAACTTTTCACTGTATGATACATTTTTTCTTCCATATACCTACCTGTTTCATCTACATCCTATTATCACATTTACTCGTTACCCTAACCATCAATCTGCCAGCCTGATTCTCTTTATCATAATCAGCAGATGACGCACTGCCTGTTCCAATTCTTCTCTCGTCACTCTGCCTTCTTCGTATCCTTTTAATATCTGGCGGATTACCGGAGGACCGCCGGGCATTACGATATCGTTTCCTGCCGCAACAGCGTCCGCGCCGTCCACAACCATATCCATATCTCCCCAATCCGTTACAACAGCCCCTTCAAATCCCCATTCCTCACGCAGGATATGTGTGCACAGGTCATGGCTGCCGCCGGAAAATGACCCGTTGATCTTATTGAAGGAGGTCATGATGCATGCGATCCCGGCATCTTTGACTAACATCTCGAACGGCTTTAAATACTGTTCTCTAAGTGCCCTTTCTGTCAGGATTGAGTCCACTGCATCTACATTTTTCCCTGCATTTCCGCGGCGGAATGTCTCCTGCTCATTTGCCGCGAAGTGCTTCGGGCACACAATAACCGGACGGCTATTCTGTACGCCTTTTGTAATCTCGCAGGCACAGACTCCCGTCAGGTACGGGTCTTCAGAAAAATATTCAAAATTTCTTCCGCACAGCGGATTCCTGTGGAGATTCACAGCAGGAGCAAGCCAGACATTCACCTGCTGTTCTTCACATTCTTTCCCTACTGCATCTCCAAACATCTGCCACAGTTTTTTGTCAAAGGAGCACGCAATGAGCATCTCTGTTGGCCATGCAACACCGCCAATCCCGGCAGGGCCGTCTTTATAGAAAATGGACTTGATTCCTTTTTCTGCAATCGCCGGAGAAACATATCCCGGATATCCTGTCGGGTGGCTGTTTGTTGTAATCGGTTTTCCTTCGTCATCGAAAATCGTAGCCGGATCACTGCGATCACCCACAGCCGCAAAAGGAGTCCCCGGTCCATAACCCACGCAGAGAGAAGCGAGTTCTTCGATGGACAGCTCCGGCAGACTTTGCTGCGCTTCTTTTTCAGCCTGTATACTCTCCCCTCCTGCAAGAATATCCTCTCCCGTTACAGAAATTACCGCCGTCTCGGTCACGCCTCCATCAGGTTTTTTCTCATATACGTCTTCCGGCTGACACTCTGTGCAGTCTTTCTGTGTCAGGAACAAAAGTTTTCCTCTGTTGCATCCCGAGATAGCCAGACGGTTCGCACACTGTTCTGTAATGACTGTATCCCGCAGGCATACCATTCCCACCGTAAAGGTGTCTCTTGATGATTTTCCCATCTTCAGGAGATAATCGCCTGACTCGATGATCCAAGCGGCTCTTTCCTCATCATAAACCGCCAGTTCTCTCCATGGGATCCAGATCTTAACCTGCTCTTTTTCACCCGGAGCGAGGTCAGACGTTTTCTCGAATCCCTTCAATTCCTGATAAGGACGCTCCACGCCCTCTGCTGGATATACCTTAGACAGATAAACCTGGATTACCTCTTTCCCCGACATTTCCCCAATATTTTTCACATCGGCTGTCACCATAATACCGCCGTTTTGCTTCTTGACCAATGCATCGCTGATTGCAAATGCAGTGTAAGATAGTCCATAACCAAAGGGGTAAAGCACCTGTTTTCCGAATGTATCGAAATAACGATATCCAGTATAAATATCTTCCCAATACACGGTTACCGGACTCTTCATAAAACCTGTACTTCCGTTTTCTTCTGGCGAAAGGCCGTAACTCTCATAGTCCAGAATATTCTCCAGATGCTCCTTATCCCACGAGAAATGATCTGCCGACGGATAATCTTCATAGTGTTCCGCTATAGTCACCGCCAGTTTCCCGGAAGGATTAATCTCCCCTGTCAAAATGCCAGCCAGCGCAGAAGCCCCTTCTTCCCCCGGGATTCCAATAAACAGAAGGCTTTTTATGCTCGCATATTTTTTCATCCACGACAGATCAATCAGTCCGTTTACATTCAGGACTATCACTACATTAGCAAAATGGGTACAAATATCCTTTAACAGGCTTTCTTCTGATCTGGTCAGGTAATAATCCTCCGGCAGATGACGGTCACACTCTTCTCCACCGGAGTTTCTGCCGATCACGAAGATTGCTGTGTCTGTTTTTTCCGCCGCCTGAAAGATAAGTGTCTCCGGCACATCATATTCATCAAGCGGAGCCTTGTATTTCCCAAATATTTCGTACATGATTCCGCTGTTTACCATTTCGCTGACCTTCGTCCAGTCAAACTCATCCTCTTCCGTTACCTGTTCTGCACTTGCTTTATACTCATAAAATTCTTTCAGCAGCGATTCAGGTTTTATCCCTCTCTTTTCACATTCTTCCAGAATTGTGCCGCACCCGGCTATATTAGCACCACCGGATCCATTTCCGGAATACAAAGTGCCTATCTGTGTCCTTCCGAAAAATGCAATCTCTTTCTTCTCTTTTAAAGGGAGTATATAATCCGCATTTTTAAGCAGAACAATCGATTCTTCTGCTATTTTTCTGGCAATCTTTTTTTTATCCATTTTTTATCCTCTCCTGTTTTCTCATTTCCTGCCGAACCTGACAGCCGGTCTGCTGTATAAATCTAACGGATTTATAGTCTTACTTCCCGTGCTTTCGCATAAAATGCCCTTTCCATTCCATTGATCCATTTATCTTCTGTGATTCGGTATGTTCCTTTTAACCGGATATCCTCAGAAGAACTTCCAATTTCTGCATCTATATCCCCTTTTTCCACCTTCCAGCGCATCTGCCTGTCAAGAAATGCTGACTGATCCGCCTGCACTGTAAATGTGACCCGCACTTTTTCTTCCGGCTCCATATGGATCCGCTTAAATCCGGCAAGCTCTTTCACCGGACGTGTCATACTTGCGAATCTGTCCCTGAGATAAAGCTGTACTACCTCATCCCCGGCACAGTTTCCTGCATTCTTTACCACACAGCTAATCTGTACCGATTCTTCTGCTCCAATCTCTGCTGCCGATATATGAATTTCTGAATACTCAAACCGTGTATAAGACAATCCATGCCCGAAGCAATATCGCGGTGTATGGGGAAGATCCACATAGTTGACAAATCCGATACTCTCCTGCTGGTGCCATGCAGAACCGTTCGGGTGATTATAATAAATTGGAATCTGTCCGGCGTGATATGCCACGGATACCGGCAGCTTACCGCCCGGGTTATATGCACCCAGCAGGACATCCGCCACAGCCTGCGCTCCCGTTTCCGCTGGGTTCCAGGCTTCTATGATGGCATCCAGATATTGGTCTGCTGTGTCACTGGAGATTGGTCTTCCATCAAAATGAACCCCAATCAAAGGCTTACCACATGCAGCGGCAGCCTGAATAAATGCATCCTGACATTCCGGCAGATTGATGTCGGCAGCGTCCACACCTTCGCCCATGGTCGCCATAGAGCATGTGCCGTGCTTTCCTCCCAGAGTCAGGATCACAGCATCTGCTTCCCTGACTGCCTGCAGCGCTTCTTCAAATCTGCCCTGATCCTTTCCGGCAACCGGATACCCGTATGCATACAGAATCTCCGTGTCTGTCATCCGCTCCTTCAGTTCTTCTAACAGGCTTCTGCAGGCCGGCTTCTGCAGGCGCAGGATATCATCAAAAAGCTCCGCTTCGTCTGACTGGATCTTTGTACCTGGGACATAATTCACCGGCTCACCATTTGGCAGCATTGCTCCGCTGATCTGCCCGGACTCCGGGCTGCCCTCTACCCCTGCGATGGAGCTTGCGACAGCGTAGACCGACTCCATCATGCACAGATGGGTATATCCGCCGAAGAACTTTCGGGCACAGTCTGCATGAGGCCCGATCAGGGCAAGCTTCTTTATCTTACCTGACAAAGGAAGTATCCCGTTGTTTTTCAGGAGTACCATGGACTCTCTTGCTGACCGGAAAGATAACTCCGCCCCCTCTTTCTCTTCAAAAATCTTTTGACAGGACTCACCATCCATGGCGAACGGATGCTCAAACAGACCCATGCGGAACTTGGCTTCCAACACCCGCAGAACGGTCCGGTCCAACAGTTCTGTATCCGCCTGCCCGCTTCGGAACATTTCTTTGAGTTCTTCTCCATATCCGGTCGCTTTCGGCATCTCTATGTCCATCCCTGCTTCCATGGCAAGAAGCCCTGTTTCTCCGATAGTCTCCCCGATTCGCTGGACCTCGTGGGCATTGTTAATGCCGCCGTAGTCGCTGACACACAGACCGTCAAACCCCATCTTTTCTCTGAGAAGTTCCGTGAGCAGCCTGTGTGAAACGGAAGCCGGCTCGCCATCGATAGAATTATAACAGGGCATGACCCCTTTCAGCTCGGATTCAGAAATCGCAGACTGGAAAGGCTTGCCGTATATTTCTTCCATGAGCCGGGACGGCGTATCACTGTTCGTTCCGTGAATACCGCCCTGTGAATTGTGAAATCCGAGAAAATGCTTGGCGACACTTTCCGGTCTTCTTCCGCCTGCCTCTGTTGTCTGGATTCCTTTCGTATATGCCGCTCCCAGAGCTGCCGCCAGAGCCGGGTCTTCCCCGTAGGTCTCTCCCTGTCTTCCCATGCGGGAATCCCTTGAAATATCCAGCACCGGAGCCAGAATGTGAGTGATGCCGCAGGCTGCTTCCTGTTTTGCCACCACTTTGGCTATCTTCTCTTCCAGCTCCGGATCCCATCCTGAGCCTCTGGCGATTCCGGATGGGAAACTGGTTCCTTCCTGAATAAATGCTCCGCACAGTCCCTCCATATGAAAGATTGCCGGGATATGATGAGGGCTTTGTCTCATCACAGTCTCCTGCATCTTCCTCTGCCATCCGGCGGCCTCTTCCAGCGTGCCTATCCTGCGCATTTCCAGAGTACTCACCTGTCCAATCCCGTAAGGCATCTCCAAAGCCTGCTGTTCCATATCATCATAGCTGTCACCAAATGGGAAAATGCAGCCAAGCTGCGCCATCTTCTCGTCTAAAGTCATTTCTTCGAGAAGTGCCCGTGCCCGTTCAGCCGGGGTTCTCTCGGTGTCTGTATATTTTACCTTCTGCTGTACCATTTACTTTCTTCTCCTTTTACATCTGCGCATTCAATTCTTTTAGTACGGCTTCATAAACCGCTTTTACCTCTGGGGCAGAGCTGATTCCTTCAGCCAGAGTCATTTGCCTTGCATACTCGATCATTGGATTGTGTACAAGCTCCGGCAGCATCTCTTCCATCATCTTCATGCCAAGAGGTTCGTCCAGAATCTCTCCCAGTGTACTGTCCAGAGTGAATTTCAGCTCTTTTAAACTTGTGTTTGTGTCATATTCATACACATATGTTCCCGATCCCACCTCTCCCAAAGCGTCGTCGCGCCCTTATTCACAGCATACAGCCATGATGGCAGATCCTCTCTCATAAACAGGAGTCCGGCCGTATCATGCGCTTTTTTCTCAGACAAGACATGACATAAATACGGCGTCCCTACAAATCCTGTGGTCAAATGATTCTGATGATCTTCTATATTGCTCACCAGCATTTGTACTATATTTTCCCTATCCTTTTCATATGCCAGGTTAAAATAGAGAGACAGCGCGCATGCAGTCTGAGTCTCGCTGACGATCCTGCCTCTTGCGGTGTAATATTCTTTCCTGAAAGAGTCCAGCGTCTTTTCACGGAGCACTTCATAATATGCCGCCTCTCCATATTTTCCCAGCACATGAGCCGTCTTTGCCACAAGCTCTGTGACATATATATAGTAAGCGTTTGCCACAAAGTAAACATCTGTAGCTCCAACGCTTTTATCTCCCATTTCACGATCCAGTGCCAGCCAGTCGCCATACTGGTAATTGGTCATCCACAGCCCGTTTTCATTTACATGATTGTGAATATAATCTACCCACTCGTGCATACATTTCCATGATTCTTCTAAAATACGTGTGTCTCCATACATCTGGTAGACTACCCATGGTATGATCACTGCAGCATCGCTCCACGCCGCAGAACTGTAAGTTCCCTGTATGTCCGGTACTATATGAGGCACTCCCCGTTCCAGTGAAGACGCCGCCGATATATCCCTCATCCATTTTGTAAAAAACAGAGCCGTCTCCCGGTTGAACGCTGCTGTCCATGAGAATACCTGCGCATCTCCCATCCATCCAAGCCGCTCATCCCTTTGAGGACAGTCGGAGGGGATATCAAAGAAATTATCACGCAGACTCCAGGAAATATTGCTCTGAAGCTGGTTCACTTTTTCATTGGAACATCGGAACTCTCCGGTCTTTCTCATGTTCGAATGCATTACGCAGGCTGTAAACATCTCAGGTTGGGGATTCTCTATTCCCTCCACGGCAGCATACCGGAAACCATGAAATGTAAAGTGGGGCATCAAAACCTGTTCTTCCCCGTTTAGGATATAGGTGTCCTCGGATTTTGCCGTCCGCAGAGTGTCCGGGTAAAATACACCGTCCTGATCCAGAGTCTCCGCATGGCGGACAGTGATTTTCTGGCCTTTTTCTCCCCGGATTCTGATTTCTACAAGACCTGTAAGGTTCTGGCCGAAATCTACAAGTATATTCCCTTTGGAATCCGTGAAAACCCTCTTTGCCTTCAAGTGCTCAGTCACCCGCACCGGTTCATTTAGCTGCGGCGTCAATACAGTCGGATGAAATACGGCTTCTGGCACGGCAGATACTTTTCCCTCTCTGATATCAGGGGCATTTGTATCAATTGTCTCTCCCATGTAAATCTCACTGTAACGAATCTGACCGGTACGCACATGCCATGTCTCGTCCGTAGTAATTACCTCTTCTGTCCCGTCTGTATAACGCACATGAAGTTCTGCCCAAACAGCAGTTCGATCCCCATACCGTTCCGGCTTACAGTCAAAGCTGAGAATCCCTTTATACCAGCCGTTGCCCACTGTCAATTCCAGGACATTTTCCTGCCCTGTCCCTATTACTATTTTCCGCCTATAACTCAAGCCGGCGCTCCGATTCCGACGGAAGCGCCGGCTCTCATAATTACAATGTTTCTTTCAGCTTTGCCTGCTTCTTGATAATATCTGTTTCTTATTTTTCAATGGTCTTTCCTGCTCTGCGCGCAGCGATTTCCTCGCGCATCTTCGGCAGCTTTTCTTCCAGATCGAATTTCAGGAAGATTACAAACATCACAAGGTTGATCACAACCGGAAGATAATTTGAGAATCCATAGATGGAATATATCATGGATGTACTTGCGACTTCCAGCGTGGCATCATATGCACCGATTGCCAGGAACGCCGACAGTATTGCTGCACCAAGGCCATTTCCAACCTTACTGCCAAAGCCGATTGCTCCGCCCGACATTGCCACCAGCTTCTTATCATATTTCCACTCATTGTAATCAATGGTCATGGATGTCAGCACGCCATACAGACTCATCATCGGAATCTGTACAAAGCTGCCTAATAGACCGGTCACCACACAAACTGTAAAGTTCGTCGGTATAAAGCAGCGAATGCCTGCGAGTATCGCCGCTCCTAAGAGCCCGATGGAGATTGTCCTCTTGATTCCAAGTCCGGCAATAATCGGCTTGGATAAGATGAATCCCACTACGGTAGCCAACATACCTGCTGCTCCGATTATTCCGACCAGATTATCATTTCCGAAAATCCATTTACAGTAGTATATACTGCCAGATGCCGCGATACCGCTCGTAACACTTGTGGTCAAGTTAAAGAGCAGGATGATCACCCAGTATTTATTCTTCAGAAGCATTGTCATTGCTTCTTTGAAAGGAACCGGCTCTTCCTCTTCTTCAGCAGCTCCCTCGGTTTCTTCTTCTTCGTAATCACATGCAAATTTGGCTTTGCGGCCGTTATGGCAGCAGATTGCAAACAGAACAAATACCAGTACACCAAGTACCACGCCGTATTTGATCCATGCGGACTGTGTGCCGCCCAGCATATTTGTCACCGGGATCGTGAGAATGGAGATCAGCATTCCAGCGCCATAATTGGCAACCGCACGGAACAGCCCGATACTTCCTCTCTCGCTCAAGCTTCTGCTTCGTACAGTCATAACTGCCGCAAACGGGGTCGCAATAAAGGTATAAAGACCTGCGGACAATACCAGATTCGTAATCAGCGCGTAGATTACGCCCGGAATCTGTCCTGCCTGAATCGGTACGGTAAACATCAGAACCATAATCAAGGCTGCCGGAATAATCTGTGGCAGGATCCATCTGAAATACTTATGGTCGCCTCCTTTTGAATGATCGATAAAATTCCCCGCAATCACATCCGTGAATGCATCAATCACCTTTGAGATTGCCAATACAATACCAACACTTCCGACAGCTAGTCCTACCTTGTCCGTGTAGAAATAATTGAGCTGTCCGACCAGATTCGCCATCAGCCCTAATGCGAGCTGTCCGCCGAGATCTGCCAAATAATCTCTTTTGCGCATTACGCGCCTTGCGCCCTGCTTGTCGTAACGGGGTGCGTTTTTGTCTTTTGCCATCTTTCCTCTCCTCCTGTATCATTGATGATAGGTTTACTATACTGTTTTTCTATAGATAATTATTGTAAATTAATTTACAAAATTGTAAATTTCATCCTCGTTTTATTAAAACGTCTATCCTATGCTGCTTAGCATCCTGATAGTCTGGTATCAGCCCGGAATCGCAGATTGAACCGTCAGCATAAACCTCGGCTTTTCCATTCTTAATATGTTCGGGATTGCGGATGATAATATGATAATCCGCACCTCTGAAGTATCTCGTCACTTCTGCCTCTTCCCATTCTTCCGGAAAGCAGGGACTGATCCTAAGCCCTTCATAATCCCGTTTTACACCCAGAATACCTTCATACAGCCCCATCATGCACCATGCGGAAGTTCCTGTTGTCCATGACTGATAGGATTTTCCGTAATATCCCGGGTTCGTGGAATAGCAGTTGGTAAATACATAAGGTTCTGCCCCGGACTTCGCCGACGGGTTCTCTTCGCTGTCAGGCATAATCTTTTTCAGCGTTTTCAGTGCCTTTTCTCCCCTGCCCGTACAGCAGTCCATGAGGATCTTAAAGCCGGTAGCATGACAGTACACTCCACCGTTCTCAAAAAGTCCCGGCAGCATACCGGACATCCTTCCCACATGGGCATCATACTCCGGGTACGGCGGCAGATTTAATGGAAAGCCGAAATCCTGCTCCATACTATCAACAGCCTCCAGCACCTGAGAAAGCCTGTCTCCATCCGCGACTCCTGCCAGCACAGCCCATGTTTGTGCGTTCAAATAGATTTTGCTTCCGGCGCTGTCCTGCGTTCCTACGTTTCCCTTGCTGCTTAAGGCTCTCGCATACCATTTCCCATCCCATGCATAGCGGTTGATATCTTCCTTAAGCTGTTCATATTCCTTCTCGATAAATCCGGCATACGCTGTATCGCCCGCATACTCCATCATTCTCTTTAATTCTCTCAGAGCCAGACAGAACTGGTGGGACAGCATCACAGACTCCGCCTCCTGATCATCCGTGATATTTAAGGCGTCATTCCAGTCGGCGAAATAAATCTTCACCAAACCATGCTCCCCTTTATCAAGAATTAAGCGATTAACCGCAGCCTTTACATGTTCCAGAACGGATGCTTTTCCGCCGTCCTGCCATTCAATCTCCGTATCAAGAATTGACAGATCCCCCGTCTCCTTAATCAGCTCGCATACCGCCCAGATGATCCAGAATGGCTGGTCTGAGTAGCGTGTGTCATCATAAGGATACCATGTAAGCACTCCGTGCCCGTCCTGAAACTGATGGCGCAGACATTCCAGGATTTCTTCTTTTGCTTTCTCCTGACGGTAATTCAACAGCGCTACAGAAATCTGCAGGTTGTCACGGACACCTTTCTTTCCTACGATACAGAAATCTGCCTGCTTTTTTACCCAGTTGTTCATCATATGATTAATCTTCTGGTCTGGTGTTTTCACAGACAAAGAGCTAATCTTCTCATAGTTATACGCCTCCGCCTCTGCGAACTCCCGTTCTGTGGATTCTGCATCTGCATACCGCTTTACTGCACTGCATGCCTCTTCACAGGAAGAGCTGATCCCGAATACCACCTGAATCTCTTTCTCCTCTCCCGGCATCAGCGTGATCTTATGCTGCAACACCCCGCCAAGAATGAACAGCGAGGCTTCCGAATTTGTACAGTCTTTTCCCTGCACGACAATATCCGGTCTTTGGAACAGGGCGCAGGCGGAAGCATCCGGTAATGTCAGCGTGCTTGTAGACCCGCAGAACTTTGTCAGGTCACCGTCCCATGCATAAACCGGCTCGGATGAGGCCAGAAACCCATGATACAGTTCATGGGGCGCGAAGGGATGGGCGGAATCACAGTAGATTCCGTTCAGTTCCCGTTTGAATTCTGTCTTCATGCATCGGTACATTTCGTAGTATCTGGGATAAGAGAAGCCTTCCAGATAAAAACTGACCGCAGAGAACATGCTTAACCTTTTCTCCTGCTCTGCTGTATTGCGAAGTTTCAGTGTCCATACCTCATGAAACCCTTTCTTCGGCACGAAAATCCTCCAGGATCCCTCAATTCCATTTTTCTTTGAACAAATCTGCGTGTGCCCGATACTATGTGTACAGCAGTAGTCTTCCACCTCTGTGTTAAGCGGCCCCTTCCCGATATTCCAGCATGTTCCGTCTGCATCATCTCTTAAATATACATATCTGGCATCATCCCGGTTGATCATACACATATCTGCTTTTTCGCTCAGATAATAACTGCGCCCGTGTCCTACCTGCGATATCTGAGCGCAGTAGCGTTCTTCATTCCACAGGTAATTATACCAATAACGCGGTGTTTCCGCATGATAGATCTGGCAGCCGTTCCCGTCCGGCGTAAACTCATACAGACCATTTTCTGCACTTTTCTTTGACTCATAATTCATCTTTCTTTCAATCTCCTGTTTTCTTATTTTGTAATCTCAAAGTACTCCCTTGGGAACTATGCTTATTCACCGACCACAAGTCTGTACTGGATGCCCGGAACAGAACCGTCCATTGCAAACCGTATTTCATCTCCTGTTTTTTCTCCATTCATTTCGGCAATTACTTCCCCGATCGGATTTAACACCTCCAGTTTCGCATTCTCCGCTTTCACACGGATGCAGCCTTCCAGTGTCTCTGCGTACAGTTTGCCTTTGAACTCCACAGCGGCAAACGGAATCCCCATCAGCTCCGGTCCTTTGCCAAATGTTGTCTCGTCCATACCGGTTGTCCCCATTGCCGTCAAAATATATTCTGACGCGCCATCCATCTTAATTTCATCTTTTGCGATCAGAGCCAGTGTAATCCTTTCGTTTTCCACCTCCACACAGATCTTGTCAGAAAGGGAAATCTCTTCTTCCGGCGCGCCGCTGAAATAGCCGCAGTAAGGTGTGTGGATAGAGAAGCGTGCGTGATCTGGGTCAAAAACGATTTCTTTTGTGTCTGAAATCAGCCTTCCTTCCACATAGCCGGTATCTTCCGGCAGAATACCCCACTCTTTCATCGCACTGTCCATGATTTCGGCAAACGTCCGGTAATCTCCGTTGCCCGATGTCTCTCTGATCCGGTCGAACACAAGTGCTTTTTCTCCAAGATGCACTCCCGGTTGAATTTCTTTCGTGTCTTTCGCAGCATTTGCCAGGCGGTTTTCCTCTTTATAACGCCGGAACGCATCCCTGTATTCAGACCATGCATAGTACACGCCATGTTCCGCATCTGAGAGATCAGCGCCGTTTAAAAATCCGGCATTTACCGCTATGTCCGCATTACCCTGATAACTGTCTCCTCCATCCAGAAATACATTGCGCATAGACGTAATATATGGGAAAAAGGTGGTCGGCATTGCATGGAAAAGGGGCAGTGTTTTCAGGTCATTCTGTGTGTATATAACATCTACGCAGTGTTTTGCTACGGAGACAAGCCCTTTCAAAAAGACAGACGCCATGAATCCCCACTGGCAGATTACCGCCGGATCGTTATATACATCGAATACATTCAATATCTCATCTGCCGGCTGGTCATCCCAGTTCTCGGAGGTATGGTGATTATAAAGAATCAGTCCGTCCCAGTCGTTTAAGCAGGCATATGCTGCCATCTGCACAAACGCCGTGGAATGGAAAGGATGCTCACCATACTCGTTCCACTCGCTGAGCATAAAAGGTTTTCCTTTCACAATCGCCAGTGATCCCAGACTTAAAAGGGTCGTTGCCGCCGATCCCACGCCGGTCTGCATAGTCAGAGGATTCGTAGAGACATATTCCATGGGGCCGGCCACCAGGTATGTATTATTCTCTACTGGAAGGAGAGGATGATTAAAATAGCTGTTATTCTCCATCAAGTCGCCGTCTGTATGCCCATACACATCCGCTGCCCCGGCAATTAAATTGCTGGTAACGACAGGAACTTTTGCCCCGAGGAAATGGATATAGTCTTTCATATCCTGATAGAACTTCCGGTTCATATAGATGCCGAACTCCATAAAGTCGGCATATCTTGCCGGTCCTTCCGGTGCATCCCACTCTCCTTCTGGGTCGCTGACCGGCTGATAGAAACTGCCTTCAATCCCCCGGACGATTCCCCGGGCCGGATCTTCTTCCTCCCCCAGCGCGCAGCAACCGTCCTTTGTCCACGCTTCTTTCAGATGCTCCCGTGTGTGGTACTTCATCAGCAGGAAGTCGTTAAAGCGCTCCTGTACTTCTGCCCGGTAGGGTTTCATCTCTTCCCCTGCATCGCCACCCATATTCCCCTTGATAGCAGTGTCCTCGTTGTTGATTTGGATTGTCACTACCGCCGGATCATCGATAAGCGCCAGTCCCGTATAGGGATTCACATGGCAGAGCAGCTCCTTTGCATACTCTTTCTGGAGTTCAATCATCCGCTGGTTGTACAGACAGTACCGTTTGATACAGGAGGGTGCGCCGCCCGGATACTCCATGCCGTCTCCCTCTTCAAACTTTCTCGCTACAATCAGGTCTATATGGAGATAGATGCCCTTCTCTTTCAGTTTCGCCGCAAAGTAATCGAACCGTTCCAACCCATCCGGGTTGAATTTCCTGCTGGTACCGGATGCATAGTCCAGAAGAGGCGCTTCCCTGCAGCTGCTCCAGCTTCCCGGCTTCTCTCCCACTGGGGCGTCCGCCGCATGGAGACGGATGATGTTTACTCCCATGCTGGCGAACCGTTCTGCCATTCTGTCCGCCGTCTCATGATCCGGCGTATTGGAACGCGCCGCCACATTGAATCCTAAAAACCGCGCTCTCGTACCATCTTCAAAATAAAGATGCCCCTTTTTCGCTTCGACAAACCCATGTTTTCCCGCAGGCGCATCCAGCAGATGAGAGTAATTGAGGACTCCCGTATTCGGTTCTGCCTTGTGTATCCTGATTCGTTGTTTCATTCTGATCTTCCTCCTATCTCTTCCGGCTCCTGCTACCTTATCATTTTTCTTGCACATCAACCTTTCTGATGTCAGACTATCACATGGCAATTTATAAATATTGTAATATTCATTTAATTATTGTAAAATAGAATATATAATTTTAGTTTAAGGAGAGAATGGCCTATGGAAACAGATTATCTATCTATGTGTAAGAATTTTTATGCGGCGACAAAAATCCCGGTCACATTACTGAAAGGCAAATATGCAGTCTATACTTCTTTTAATGATATCACCGGCACATCTCCTGCATACTACCGTGAGGATCTCTTTCCCATGAGCGATCATAATCCGACCTTTTGCAGTGATTCTCCGGATATCGGCTACGGACGCCTTTTAATCGAGAATACCGACTATAATCTGATTCTCGGCCCGGTATTCAACGTTCCTGTCACCGAAGAACTAATTCGCTATTCCTCCAGAGAGAGTGGAGTCTCTTTAGAAAACAGGGAACAGTACGCAGAATTGCTCTATGCAATCCCCCTGCTTGGTCAGGCACAGTTTGCCAATTATCTGGTATTTCTCCATCAGTGCTTCAACCACAAGACTGTCTCCGCAGAACGGCTCTTTCTGGAAAATGACAAGCTCACACTGGAGCGCTTTAACCAACAGACGGATCAAATGGTAGAAGATAAGGAAGAAGGAAATGTTCATAACACCTACTATTTTGAACTGGAATTGTATCAGATAATCAAGAATGGGAATACAGACGCCCTGAAGAAATTTCTCTCTGCCACCCGTGCTCCCCTCAAGGAAGGGAAGATGGCAGGCGCACCCTTGCGGCATGCCAAAAACCTCTTTATCAGCGCTGTAGTAAAAGCCGGTATCATGGGTGCAATCCCGGGCGGTGTGGATATCGAAAAAACATACCAGCTCATAGACTATTACATTCAAGAGTGTGAACAACTGCGCACAATTGAGAAAATCAATCAGCTCCAGTATGTCATGCTTCTGGATTTCTGTCAGCGTGCCGGAGAAACACGCATCCCGGAAGGTATCTCCCCGGATGTCTATCAATGTATGACCTATATCCGGAACCACACAAATGAGCCTATCTCTGTAGAAGCTGCCGCCGCTCATACAGGGCGCAGTGCCTCTTATATGATGAAACACTTTAAAGGTGAACTCGGCATCCGGATGGGCGCTTACATTATGCGCTGCAAGCTGGAAGAAGCAAAAAGTCTTCTGACCTACAGTGAAAAAAGTCTGGCTGAAATCAGCAGCTATCTCTGCTTTTCCAGCCAGTCCTATTTTCAGAATGTATTCAAAAAGCAATACGGTGTCACACCGCTCCAATACCGGAAACAGACAAAAGGCCGGTCAAACTGAAGCGCCTGCGAGTTCCACAGCCATCCGGCAGATCCTGGTGGCATTTTTTATCAATTCCTCTCTTGTAATATGACCGTTCTTGAGAGCTGCCGTAAGGTTATCAATTTCCTGCTGGCTTCCCGGCATAAAAAGATCATTTCCTGCGAGAGCCACCTTGTATGCCTCGGGTGCAGGATATTTCGCATCAGCACTTAATATATCAGAGGATGTTACCCAGTCTGTCATTACAATGCCGTCAAATTCAAATTCACAGCGGAGCACATCCTCAAGAAGTTCTCTATGCTCAGAGGTATGCTTCCCGTTTAACAGATTATAAGATGTCATCAGGGCTTTAGGCTGTGCCAGACGAACACAGATTTCAAACCCTTTTAGATAGATTTCCCTCAGCGCACGTTCACTGACTATACTGTTATTGTTATACCGATTTGTCTCCTGATTATTCGCCGCAAAATGCTTGATGGTAACCCCACATCCGGGATGGCTCTGCACCCCTTTCGTAAGTGCTGCCGCGAATACGCCGCTTATCAGCGGGTCTTCTGAAAAATATTCATAATTCCTGCCGCATCGTATGGACCGATGGATGTTAAGAGCTGGAGCCAGCCACAGATGAATGCCAAACCGCTCCATTTCGCTTCCTACGATATCCCCGCAGCGTTCTGCAAGCAATGGATTCCAGCTTTGGGCGATCGCGGTGCCGATGGGAATTGCCGTCGCATACTGCTCAAAGATCTCACTGTCCTCTCCGGGCTGCGGAATCATGCTGTTCATATATGCGCGCTCATCCTCGGTCAGAAGATTCTGCATTGTCTCCGGCATTGTACTCCCCAGACTATGTATTCCATTCTCATCCCGGAAGCACTTTTGAGAAAGCCGCAGTCCTGCCGGTCCGTCTGCCATAACGATCACGGGGATTTCTCCCACTTTTGCCGTCTCGCCTGCCGCGCCTGCAACCGACATAGAAGCATTACCGATGATGCCTGTCACTCCGCCTCCTGCAACGAAAGCACCCACATTCAGGCTAATCAGTTCTTCATCGGAAAATCCCCCCATCTCCGGCATTGGCTCATCTTTATGCTCATAGACTACTTTCACTATATCCACGCTGAAAATATCTGCTTCCAAAGATTGTATCTTTTTTCCTACTCTGTCCTTTCTCTTTCTTTCCGGCTTCCAGTCTGTGAAATCCGGTTTTCCAAAACAGTTTTTTACTGATTTTATAACCAAAGTTTCCGGTACTGATATGACACCGCAGACTTCCGTATCTCTGCTGCTGTTTCCCATTCGGAGGGTATATTCCCCTTGTTCCAGAATCCATGCCGCCTGTTCTTCGTCGTAAGATGCCAGATCCGTCAGTAAGAATGAAAGTTCAACTGTCTGTTTCTCCCCCGGTTTTAATTCTTCTGTCTTTTTCCATGAAGCCAGAGTCTGATAAGGCTGATCCAGCTTTCCTTCCGGCACAGAAACGTATAACTGTACGACCTCTTTTCCACAGAAATCACCTATATTCACCACTTCTGCACCTATTTCGGCAGTCATTTTATCCAGTTTCAGACCCTTAAAACGGACTTCAAAATTTGTATAGGAGACACCGTATCCAAACGGAAACAGTACCTCTTTATCCACACTGTCAAAATATCGGTATCCCACATAAATTCCTTCCTGATACCGGGTATCATCCTGTTCTCCAAATGACGCAAAATCCGGATAATCCTTCCATTTTGTCCATGTAGTCGTCAATTTGCCGGAGGGATATGTTTTCCCAAGAACAAGATCCGCAAGAGCGCTTCCTGTCTGCACTCCAAGCTGCGACAGAATCAGGATATTCTCCACTTCCATGACAGGTGAAAGATCTACCGGACCTCCTACATTCAGAACCAGCATAAACCTTCTGTACTGCCGTTTCAGCTCAAGGATTGTCCGTCTCTCGCTTTCTGTCAGGAAAATATCGCCTTCCCTCGCTTCCCTGTCATTTCCCTCTCCTGATATCCTTGCAAGGACATAAATGGCTGTCTCACCTTTTACATTCAGTGGCAGATCATATTCCGGCTCCGGCATGACAGCTCCCATCCCTTCGATTACGGGATGTGTATGATGCTCCTGCGCCCTTCTTCGGATTTCTTCTGTAAAACCAGCCTGCGCTTTGTCATATATTTCGTCATAGGCATCAAGCCAGTCTCTGGAAACAATTTCAAACCCAGCTTTCTGAAATCCATCCTCTACTGTCTCAAAGAATCGGGAATTCACCTCTCCGGAACCGGTTCCTCCTTTTACCGTCTTACGCACACCGTTACCATACAGTGCAATCTTTCCCGGCTTGCCAAGGGGGAAATCGCCGTTCTTCTTGAGAAGTACTGTACACTCAGGAAGAAGCGGCCGCAGTATATCCAGATGCTCCTGTTCGTATTTCTGAAGTTCCATAAAGCATGCTCTCCTTTCTGCAAAAGTTCATTTACTGCAGATATTTTATCAAAAGTGCTTTGGGGAATCTTTCAAAATAGTGGATAGAATTGTAAATTAATATCTATAAAAGTCAAAATTTTACTTTTTGTGTGGAAAAGCAAATCCATGCGGAATTTTACTTTTATAAGAAATATTCTGCAATATTTTTTATATTACAGAAAATACTATTTAGTAAAAACAAGCTTTAGTGTACCCGGGACCAAAAATTCCCTGCACCTGCCTGTATTCTTTACATGAACCGTTTCCACCTGCCCATTGATCTCCACATGTGCAATAAACCGATTGGGACGGTCTATGAAACGCCCCTCTGTGATATGTTCGTACTTCATTTTTTCTGCTTGACCACGCTTTCTATTTTTTCTTTGTTCCTCTTTACACACTGTATATGCCATAGCATGTTTTCCTTATATCTACAACATTCTCACTTTGGGAAACTATTCTCCAGGCAAAGTGCTCCATATCCCACCTCACGGTTCGGATACTTTCCAAATCCCGGCAACTCTCTCGCCCCGCGCCGGAGATACGCCTTCACTTTCTCC
Source organism: Coprococcus sp. AM100_B19A (assembly GCF_027662015.1). NCBI lineage: Bacteria > Bacillati > Bacillota > Clostridia > Lachnospirales > Lachnospiraceae > Coprococcus > Coprococcus sp. AM100_B19A. The sequence goes on along the minus strand of NZ_JAQDKN010000013.1, from coordinate 27,917 downwards.
CCATACAAAAACGGATCATTTCCTCTTACGATCCCCCATTCCATCAAAAGTGCCGATGCTCCTGTCACAAACGGCGTTGCGAAAGAAGTTCCACTCACCACTGTCACCCCTCCGCCAACTGCTGTCGTCCTTACGTTCACTCCCGGTGCCACAAGATCCGGTTTCGTCCTTTCATCCTGCCAGGTATATCCTCTTCCTGAAAAAGATGCATAGGAAAAAGTAAGCGCATCATACGCCCCAACCGATATCACTTTATCTGCAGTCGAAGGAATCGTTAAGGTCACTTCTTCATCCGGATACAAAAATCCTGTCCCCCGGTTCAATACATTCTCACTTGGCAACCACAGATCATACTGCCCTTCCACAACCCTTGTCGGATTCAAAATGATCTGCCAGACTCCCGACGTAATATAATCTGTCACCGGAATCATATCAATATAAATCTCCTGCGCGACATTATACGGGCTCGGTTTTCCATAATATAATAAAATCTCCGTTTCTCCGATCCGGAATCTCTGCGAACCGAGAACAGATTGTATTGGACCGATCCGCGTCCCCGCAGGAGATACAAATGAAATTTCCACTTCGTCCGTATACGCTTTCCAGATCTGAATATTCAATGTTGGTTCATCTGCCTGTACTGCGAGCTGTATTCTTTCTTCTTTTCTTTTCTGCAGCACTCCAGAAGTATGCCCGGCACTTGCTGCTTCATTTCCGGTCCCCACACAGATCACACTCTTCCAGAAATTCGACAGATCATCAATATACCGTTCTACCAGACTCCTGCCGTCATGAGAACCATATGTATTTCCAAAACTCAGATTGATCGCCACCGGCATCCGAAATTCCAGTGCTTTCCTCACCACATAATCCATCGCCTGCATCAGTTCTGTCGTCCGTGGAAATCCGTCTGGCATAGGCGACCCCATTTTTACCACAATCAGCTCACTCTCCGGTGCCACACCGGCATACAGATTTCCGCTTCCTCGTCCATTTCCTGCAGCAATCCCTGCAACTGCAGTCCCATGACCGGATATATCCTGACTTGGTACCATTCTTCTCCTTTCCTCTGACGAGTCAGCCTCAAGTGCCCTGTTAATCTGCTCCTCGGTAAATTCCACTCCCATCCGATAACCATTTGGTGGATTCTTCTCTTCATCCGCATTCGGTTTTAATGACTGATCCCACATCACCCGTATTCTCGTCGTTCCATCTGCATTCCGAAAATCTTCATTCGCATAATCAATCCCCGAATCAATTATCGCCACAAGTACACCCTGTCCACGCAGATCAAGAAAGCGGGTATCCTGCACCTCATTGATACAGGATACCCGCTTCCCATTTGCTATTTGAAAAAATAAACGTTTCGGTTTCTCTATATATTCTACCTCAGGAATATCTGAAAGTAAATCAATCCTGGACTGGCTGATCCGAATGATCGCGTACTCATTCTGAAGTTCAACCACCTGGATTGCCAAGGCTCTTACCTGATCCAGATTGCCCGAATATTTAATAATCAATTCCCATTCCCTGTCAATCGGATGATACCCGACATCCAGGTTCAATGATTTTTCTCTTTCTTGTTCTGTCGCTCCAAGTGCCAGATTTAAAAGATTTTCCAGTTTCTGATCTTCCATATCTTCTTACGCCCTGTAAGTTATTCCTGATATTTTATGACGATCATTCCGAAATTATTTCTGTATTTTATGCTACATTTTCTGCAGCCTGCTTTTTATTTGCAGGCTTTCCTGCTTTTCTCTTATCATATGCTGCAAATAATCCTGCGAGAAGTGTTCCTGAAATAGAATGCCATGTACAGGATACAGCACAGATAATTGCGGATTCCGGTGCAACCGCAAACTGTGCCGTTGTGGTTGCAAGGTTGGTAGCAAGTCCGGCGTTCTGCATTCCAACTTCGATGGAGATTGTTCTCTTCTTTGCAGTATTCATACCAGTCAGTCTTCCTGCGCCGTATCCCAGCAGATATCCAAGTCCATTATGAAGAAATACTGCCACAAAAATTACAACTCCTGATTCAAAGAATTTGTCTCCCTGCGAAGAAACCACTCCGCCAACTACACATGCAAGTCCAAGTACTGCAACTCCAGGCATCACTTTCTGAAGCTCTGTAAATGTTTTTTTCTTTCCAAACAGATAATTCAGTAAAAATCCAAAAGCTACCGGAACAATAACGGTCTCAACAATAGATACAAACATCGGAAGTCCTTTGATCGTAATATGCGTTCCGCTTGCAAGAAGTGAAACCATAAGCGGTGTCATAACCGGTGAAATGATTGTGGATACCGTAGTCATTCCTACGGAAAATGCCACATCTCCGCCACACAGATAAGACATGATATTGGAGGATACACCACCCGGACAACAGCCTACAAGGATCAGACCAAGTGCAATTCCATCCGGAAGCTGAAGTACTTTCGTCAGTGCAAATGCAAGAAATGGCATGATCAGATACTGCGCGATTGCGCCGATACAGATATCAAAAGGTCTCTGTGCCAGAATCTTAAAATCTTCGGTTGTCAGTGTCAGTCCCATGCTGAACATGATGATTCCGATGATGATCGACTGACAGGTGAACTTGTTGGATACCGGATCAACGAACAATGGGTTATTTACCCATCCCATCATTGCCGGTACAAAGAATGTGACTACTGCAATAGCGATTACCACCAATGATGTATAGTCTGATAAAAATTTGCTTGCTTTTTGTAATGCTTTCATTACAGTTTCCTCCTTTTTCTTTTCGTCCACGCAAAACTGTTCTTCTAATCTTCCGATAACAAAATTCACAGGATTTTTTGTATACACAGCAACAAAAAAGTCCCTTCCCAGAATCAATCTGAAAAGGGACGAATAAAATCCGCGTTACCACCCTAATTCCACAGATAATAATCTGCGGCACTTCACATACCAACATATGCTATCCATATAACGGTGGATCCCGGCAAAGTCTACTTGCAGATACTTTTTCTGCTTTGGACCCGCTTCTTAGAGAGGATATCCTTATCCGGTTATTACCTGTTCACACCATCCACAGGCTCTCTGAAAATAATGGCGGATACGACTTTGTTCTCATCAACGAATTTTGGTGAACCATATTTACTTTAACAGTTATTATAGTCTTCTCTTCGGAAATGTCAAGAACGAATTTTAATTAAATCCGACAATTCTTCTCGCCACAATGTACGCCAGAGACGAAATCTTTCTTCCTGATCTGCCCGGAAGATTCATGGTCTGTCCAAGGATTCCGTATCGGATCTTCCAATAAGTTCCGTAGTGATTCTTCTTCAGATACTGCCACAGCTCCCGTTTCTTTTCCAGATTCTCTGCATTTTTGGAACGAATCAGAAGAATCGAAGACACCGTCATCATAATTGCAAGATAATTAGTCATATAGGTCCGCAGTTTTTTATTAGAAATCTTGCGCATATCATACATATCAATCATGCTCTTTGTGACAAAGATCTGCTGATCCACACGACTGATCATCACCTTTTCATTGACAGACTGATCTTCTCTTCCAATGTAATAACGATAAAAATCCACATCCATATAATACATCTTACGCACATGCGGAAGTGGATAGTAAACATAAATATTGTCCACATAGAACGTATGCTTCGGCAGCCTGAGCTGACATAATTTCAGGAAATCTGTCCGGTAAATAACAGAATGCATCAGAATATACTGTCCCAGATGAAAATGTTTCACATCATTCCAGCCAAAAATCTCTTCCTGTGGAAGCACATTCTTGTACTCAATCACTTTCTTGTGCTCCATTCCTTCTTTTTCGTATACATAATTGGCAAGCAGCATATCCACCTGCTTTTCTTCCTCTTCAAACTTTTTCAGAACATCCAGAATCTTGTACAGTGCTTCTTCATCTACCCAGTCATCACTGTCCACAACTTTAAAATATTTTCCCTCTGCGTGGTCAAGACCTGCATTGACCGCATCTCCGTGTCCACCATTTTCCTTATCAACTGCACGGACGATCGTTGGATACTTTTCTTCATACTCATGTGCAATCTTTGAAGTATCATCCTTTGATCCGTCATTAACTATGATGATCTCTACATCTTCTCCACCTTTTAAAATAGATTCCACTGCCCGGTCCATATAAGCTGCCGAGTTATAACACGGAATCGCAAACGATATATATTTCATGTGTATTCTCCTTCTCAATTTAAAGCTCACGTTCCTAGTATAGCCTAATTTTTTTTGTTTTCCAACTGATATTGTAAATTTCACATTTTTCGGCTATAGTTAAAGCTATATGATTACTATGAATAAAGAGGAGGATTTCAACTATGAATCACAATTTACTGGTCGGACAATCAGGTGGTCCTACTGCTGTAATCAACGGAAGTCTCTATGGTGTTGTCTCAGAAGGTCTGGCAAATCCGGAGATTGATAATGTCATCGGTATGGTCAACGGTATCGAAGGTTTTCTTGCCGATCACACAATAGACATGGCACCTTTAAAAGAAAATGGCGAACTGGAACGTATCCGCACCACACCGGGTTCATATCTTGGTTCCTGCCGTTATAAATTACCGGAAGATCTTTCCGATCCGGTTTATCCTGAACTTTTCCAGAAATTTACCGAAAAAGAAATCAGCTATTTCTTCTATATTGGCGGAAATGATTCTATGGATACCGTAAGTAAATTATCCCGCTACGCAGCAACAGTCGGAAGTAATATCCGCATCATCGGAGTTCCGAAAACCATCGACAACGATTTGGTTCTGACCGATCATACCCCGGGCTACGGAAGTGCTGCCAAATATGTTGCTTCTACAGTACGCGAAATTGCAATTGATGCCTCTGTCTATGATAATAAACCATCTGTCACCATCGTCGAGATCATGGGACGCCATGCCGGATGGCTGACCGCCGCAAGCGTTCTTGCCCGCAAATTTAAAGGCGATAATCCGGTTCTTATTTATCTTCCGGAAGTTGCTTTCTCCCCGGATGCATTTATCGAAAAGGTAAAAGAAAAGCTTACTAAAACTTCTAATCTCGTTGTCTGCATTTCCGAAGGAATCAACGATGGTAACGGAACCTTTGTCTGCGAGCTTGCAAGTGATGTCGGCACAGATACTTTCGGTCATAAAATGCTGACTGGCTCCGGAAAGTATCTTGAAAATCTCGTAAAAGAAAAGCTTGGTATCAAAGTACGCTCTGTGGAACTCAATGTCTGCCAGAGATGCTCTTCCTCCTGTTTATCTGCCACAGATCTGAACGAAGCCGCTGCTTCCGGCCGTTTTGCTGTAAGTGCCGCTTTAGATGGTGAAACAGGAAAGATGATCAATTTTATCCGTAAGAGTGATGACCCATACATCCTTGAATTCGGAACTGCAGACGTGAACGAAATCTGTAATAAAGAAAAAGCTGTTCCTGAAGAATGGATCACAAAAGACGGTTCCGACATCGGAGATGAATTCATCGCTTATGCCCGCCCACTGATCCAGGGAAGTGTAGAAGTACCTATGAAAGATGGGCTTCCATACTTCGCATTCCGCAAATAGTCTTGTTCACAATTTGTTCATTTATCTTTCAAAAAACCTTCATTTGTTAAACACTCTTTCTTCACAAGTGTTTTATATACTAGAATCATCAAATGAAGAACATAAAAGATAAAAGATTTCAAACAAATCATTTAATAAGACGTGCAGAAGTTAATAATAGAATAACTTTTTCATAATACATGCCGGGGGCTTTTAAGTCACCCGGCATCCTCCCTTTTATGGGACTTTTTCAAAAATTTCTTTCAGCGTTTTATTCTCCAACCCGGATATTTTCTCCATCGATCACAATTTTATATTTTCCCTGAAGCTGTTTAAACGCTTCTGATTCTGCAAGCTCAGGAACTGCCTGGATGGCCTTTTTTACTGCTTCTGCACATAATTCTCTTTCCATTTCCGGATTCTCACAATAACGCTCCAGATAGTTCATCCACAACCTTTCTGAATCCGGTAATACTTCAACCGCCTCTCTGCTGATCTCCCACACTTTCTCATATTCCTGCGCTTCTTCATAAATCAACTGCAACTTTTCATAAATCTCTTCTAATTCTTCTTCATTCGATTCTAATTTTCTGATCTGTTCATATTGTTCAGCTGCTTTTAAATTCTCACCAAGTTTAAAATAGCTTTCTGCAAGATATTTTCTGACCTCGCACTCCTTTTCTCCATTTGTATCCCACCGGTACCACGCCTGTCTTCTAATCATCTCCTCACCAATTCTCTTTGTCAGCCTGTTCCATTTTTCACTCTCTTCCAGAACACTTACCTTCAATAGCGGGTATTGGTACAAATACACTTTCATCTGTATTTTTTCTGCACGTTTCTCCAATTCATCTAATATTTTTTTTACTGCATCTTCTGCGTTTAATCCATCCTCCTGCTGTATACTCCCTTCTTCCAGACTCGCTATGACTACCCGGTATGCATCGGAAAACTCTGTCTCCTGCATTTCCTTATCGAGACTATCCAGGCTATTCACATAATCTTCCCACGCTACATAATAAATAAGTCCCATTTCCAGATAAGGACTGTCCCCATTTTGTTCCACAACCTCTTTTGTCTCCTTTTTCTCCTTTACTCCTTCCTGAACTCCCGCCTCTGGCTGATCCTGATCCGCTGCAATCGCTTTTGTTTCCGGCTTTTTCACTGTCCCTCCGATGATTGCTGCACTCATGATACAAACCGCCAGAATTGCAAGCAAAATCTTTTTTGCCGAAACATTATCCCTCGGTCTTTCCATTTCCCTTTCCAGAAAACCAATTTCTTTTTGCATATTTTTTAATACTTTTATGGCATTTTTCCCACTGCTATAACACTTTCCAAGCATTCTTTTCCAGACTCGCTCTTCTTTCCGTGTAAATGCCTTTGGATCCAGACATTTTTTTGCTGTAAATTCCATTATCTTTGCCAGACCATACAGATCATCCGACCGTTCTGTCTTCTGCGAAAGAACCCTTTCTTTCCTTACAAAAAGCATACGAAGCTTTTTCTTCTTCATCTGCTTTAAAAGTTCCTCGTTTTCCGGTTCATTGATATCCAGAAGACAAAGCATTCCGTCTCCGGTTATGATCACTGCATATGGGTTCACATATCCATACGCCGCATCCTCATTTCCACAACGATAATACTGTTCCAGCTGTTTTGAAAGCTGTCTGATCCAGTCAAATACTGTTTCTTTTTCCACCCGGATCCCCTGTTTGATATACTCCATCAAAGAACAGCCTTTTGCATAGTCATTTACCATATAACTCCAGCCATTCTGATCCACAAAACGGAGTACCGCATAGTCTCTTCTTTCTTCCATCCTGTTCCTCCCTGTGTCTGTTCATTCATATTAACTTGTCCCGAAAATGCCACATTGAATCATGTGTCTGATATCATATACTTTTCTTGTGATCTGTTTCAAAATAGAGAATGTCACCCGGCGTATCTTCAGAGTATTTCATTATACCGGATGCAATTTCCTGTAAAATAAAATTAGAATCGAATTAGAGTGACTTCACTATACACTGACATCCGCCACTTTACAAGCAGAACTTTTTTCAATAATTCACAAACTTTTTATTCCAAAACCAGTCACTAATCTTTTTATTTTCTATAATCTCCTGACAGTCACAGGGATTCCAGGGTTTGTGCATTCTGCCAGACTGGTTACTGTTCACAGTACCTGTGACCAGCAACGCATCTCGCCATTTTAAATCGCCTTTGGCGATGGGCGAGATGCCATTCAAGATAAAAAGTGCATCCTCCGTGCCAATCAGCGTAGTGATTGACACGGGAGTGAACAGTAACCCAGACTGTACTTTTTCCCACTTGCTTTTCACTCCCGTATCGCTTATCCTTTTATTGAATATATTTATGAAAGAAGGCATACCTATGGCTCAATCTTCACATGTACTTCACGAAATCCATCCTGTATTTAACACAGACTCCCGCATTCTGATCCTTGGGAGCTTCCCTTCTGTAAAATCACGGGAAAGTCAGTTTTTCTACGGGCATCCAAGAAACCGTTTCTGGGATCTTCTTGCCACACTTACAGGTGAACCACTTCCTGCCGGCATAGAAGAGAAAAAATCACTGCTCCTTGCACACCACATTGCCGTCTGGGATGTGATCGCCTCTTGTGATATCGAAGGCTCCAGTGACAGCAGTATCCACAATGTCGTTCCCAATGACCTTTCAGAGATTCTTCAGACGGCATCCATTCGGCAGATTTTCACCAACGGTGGCACTGCAGACCGCTTATATAAAAAATACTGTTTTCCACAAACTCAGCAAAAAGCAATCTGCCTGCCGTCCACAAGTCCGGCAAATGCAGCCTGGTCAAAGGAACGCCTGCTTACCAAATGGAATCAGATCTGTCCTTATCTTGAATAAGAGCCAGCAAACTTGCCTTAATCGCCCCGTTCAAAAATGAGTTTCAAAAATGAGATCAAAAGTTTTTTAACTTTTTTCATTTTAGTGCTTGACATATTGTCTTTCCTGATGTATACTCAATTTTGTTGTTGAGCAACACAGTTCAACACACAATATAAATGTGCGTTTAGCTCAGCTGGATAGAGCGTTTGGCTACGGACCAAAAGGTCGGGGGTTCGAATCCTCTAACGCACGCTGTAAGAGGTCTTTCGTGAGAAAGACCTCTTTTTTATATGTGCCAATCTGGGCACATATAAAAAGTGCCCAGATAATTTTCATACCAGGACACATTCATTTCATTTCTTTTCGCTTTTCCACTCTGCATTCTATCCAAGTGCCACATCCAGCGTCGTTCCAATAAAAGGGATCATGATCCCGGTAAATAAATTCATGCTTTAAACTGCTGCTCCTGCTTCCTGTGTTAAAATTTCTGTCAGAGCCGCACCACTGCTTGTATGACTGCGAACCACCTTCGCATTGCTTCTTTTTGCCTCATCAAGCGCGGTTTTTACCATCTTGTGCGATACTGTATTTGTAAAAAGTACAAACAGGTCAGGCTGTCCAAGCTGCTTATTCAGATCGGCAGACATATGCGTAAATACTTTAGCTTTACATTTAAACTGTTTGCATATTTTTTTATACTGACAGACCATTCTGTCATGACCTCCTACAATTACAACGCTCATTCTTATCCATCTCCTTAATTCATTCTAATAACGATTGTGATTTTTTTGTATGCCGCCCCGCAGAAACGGAGCGGCTCTTTTTTGATGATTATTTAGCTTTTAATTTTTGATTTTTATTTGTTTTTGATTCGATTATAATTTTATTTGATTATTTAGCTTTTTCGGTTTTCTGTTTTATTTAAAAGGTATTCGTATCTCTTATAATCCAGCCACCTCCCTGCCGAGTGACTCACACTCATCTATTGCATCTGCTCCCGGTGTTCCGTGGCAGATAAGTCCTTCTCCGCCGACAATCTGTGCGCCAGCCTGTTCCATTCTTTCAGTCCATGTACGCATCCATTCGCCATCTCCCCAGTCATAGGATCCAAACAGGGCAACCTTTTTTCCTGATGCAAATCCTTCCAGTTCAGATACAAACGGTTCTACCGTTCCGTCTTCCAGTTCTTCAGCTCCCATTGCAGGGCATCCAAGTACCCAGACAGCCTGATCTTTTAAATCAGCAGGCGAAATAGTTTCCATCGGTACTACATCAGCACTTTTCCCTGCTGCTGTAATTCCTGCTCCAATTGCCTGTGCCATTGCTTCTGTATTTCCTGTTCCGCTCCAGTATGCTACACAAATATCACTCATTTTTAAATTCTTCCTTTCTTTTTTCTTTCTATCATCTACCAGGTTTTATTCCTTTATGCAGGCTGTATGTCAAATGGCTGTCTCACGCTTCTTGCTGCATGCCACAGATCCTTTCCTGCCTGCATTTCCCTGATAAATTCCTCTTTTACAACGTTGTAGATAGAAAACATTTTCTTGCGTTCTTCTACGTTCTCATACACTTTCCAGTATCCCTGATAAAGGAAATCTTTTCCGTTGTGCTCAATAAACCCTTTCACATCTGCAAGTGGATATCCGAGGAAAATTCCAAGTTCATGTGGAAATTCTGCACTTCCATGCTGATATCCTTCAAATCTCAGATTCATGATCTGAAGCATCTGCGGAAACTCAAATCCCCGATAGCCAAGTGTATCAAGAAATTCGCTGTATTCTTTTTTTCCAATGATTTCAAGAATCTCTTCTTCTCTGTAGATCAGCCATACTTTTCGGACTCCGCCGTCGCAAAGCATGCTGTATGAAATTCCCATCTCTTTCAGACTTTCCGCAACTTCCTTTTCACTTACATTTTTCAAGGTCAGAATATTGGATGGCTTTACACCGGTCAATACCGGAGCACACTGCCATGCAATTTCCATCTGAGCAGATGTCTGTACATCTTTCTGCATCCAGTTCATGTTGTTTTCCTCTTGTATGAGTTTGTTTAAATTTATTTTAGTTAGCTTTTTCTAACTATTTATAGTCTACTATATGAGTGGGATTTTGTCTATAGGAATTTTTGAAAAGTTTTCTCATTAACCCGTAATTTATGTTTTTACAACATACATTCTATCTGCCCTGGAAATATATCTTACTGTAATTTTGTAATTATTTCTGCAAAAAAAAAGTGTATCAAAGTTTTTCAACCTTGATACACTGTATTTTTACAATTAACAGTCTTCCGCAATCTTATCAATCAGTCTCACTGTATCTTCCCATCCAATACACGGATCCGTAATCGATTTACCATATACCATATTTCCGCCGATATCCTGTCTTCCTTCTACCAAGTAGCTTTCTACCATTACACCTTTGATCAGTTTTTTCAGCTTTGAATCATAATTTCTTGTGTGCAGTACCTCGCTTACGATTCTGAGCTGTTCTTTGTACTGCTTGTTAGAATTGGAATGATTGGCATCAATGATCGCTGCAGGATTCTTCAAATTCTTCTGCTCATACATATCCAGAAGTCTCTTGCAATCCTCATAATGGTAATTTGGAATCGTTGTGCCATATTTATCCACGCCGCCCCGCAGGATCACATGTGCCAGATCATTCCCACCTGTCGTCACATCTTGCCCACGATAAATGAAGCGGTGCGGTCCCTGTGCTGCAACAACAGAATTGAGCATTACCGATAAATCTCCACTTGTCGGATTCTTCATCCCAATCGGGATATCCATTCCGCTCGCAGTCAAACGGTGCTGCTGGTTCTCAACCGAACGCGCACCAATCGCTTCATAAGAAAGAATATCATCCAGATAACTTCTGTTCTCCGGATAAAGCATCTCATCTGCTGCTGTCAGATAAGTCTCCTGCATGGCTCTGATATGCATTTTACGGATTGCAATGATTCCGGCAAGCAGATCCGGTGCCTGCTCCGGATCCGGCTGATGCAGCATTCCCTTGTATCCCTCTCCGGTTGTACGTGGCTTGTTCGTGTAGATTCTTGGAATGATCATCAGCTTATCCGATACTCTGTCATTTAACTTTGCAAGCCTGTTCACGTACTCACATACCGAATCTTCATTGTCCGCCGAACATGGTCCGATGATCACCACGAATTTGTCTGATTTCCCTGTAAAAATATCACGGATCTCCTCATCCCGCTTCGCCTTGATAGCTTTTAATTTATCCGATAACGGATATTCGTTTTTCAGGTCTGCCGGTAATGGCAGCTCTGCGTTCACTCTCATTCCCATTGTATTATCCTCCTGCATGTATTTTTCTAGTCCTGATAATATCTTACCATATCTCTTGTAATTTCTGAAACAGAATGTGCACCGCACATCTGCATGGCATCTTTGAGTTCTGCTCCCAGCTTATCAATGTAAAGCTTCACACCTTCTTCTCCACCGCCATAGACAGCTACAACGAACGGCCGGCAGATCAGTACACCGTCAGCACCAAGTGCAAGTGCCTTGAAAATGTCTGTACCAGAGCGAATCCCTCCGTCAACCAGAATCTTCATAGAACCGTTCACTTCTTTTACAATCTCTTCCAGCACTTCTGCAGTTGCCGGACACTGATCCAGCACTCTTCCTCCGTGATTAGATACGATGATCGCATCGGCACCTGCTTCTTTTGCTTTTCTCGCGCCTTTCGCTGTCATCACGCCTTTGACGATAAATGGTCTTCCAGCCATCTTCACAATCTCGGAAAGCTCCTGTACATTCTTGCTTCCTGCCGGCGGATTCATATTTTTCAGAAACGGAAGTCCTGCCGCATCAATATCCATCGCTATCGCAAATGCTCCTGACTTCTTCACCAGTTCCATCTTCTCCCGGACAGTATCCAGATTCCAAGGCTTTACTGTAGGTATCCCGCATCCATCATTTTCACGGATTGCCTCCGTTGCAGCCTCCATTACCTTTGCATTCACTCCATCTCCGGTAAATGCGGCGATTCCGGCATCTGCACAGGCTGATACCAGTACATTATTATAAGAAACATCATCATACCTGTCACTGTAGTGCAGATTCACGGCTCCAACCGGTCCTGCAAAGAACGGCATCTTAAATTCCTTTCCAAATAAATTCACAGAAGTGTCTGCCTCTCCGCCATCACAGATCGTATCCATGTTCACGCGGATCTCCTGCCACTTTTTATAATTTCTGATCGCAGTATCACCAACACCTTTTGCGCCCGGTCCCGGTATCTGGTTTTTACATGCTCTTCCATCACAAACCGGACAGGCTTTGCAGTAAATCCCCATAGATAATTTTGCGTTTTCCATCATTTCCTGATATGTCATATCATTCCCTGCTTTCTTTTGTTTTCCTGTATCTGACAGCTTCGACTTTCTGCCACGTTACTTAGTCAGTATGATATCACTTTTCTGTCTGTTCGACAAGAATACCTCCTTGTTTTTGACAGGATTTTCCCCTATAATAAAAACAGAACACTTGAATCATAAAGGAGACTTAACTTAGAATGAAATGCCCTGTATGCGGTCACAAAGTCCGCCCCAGCAAAAAATATCCCGGCAAATATCTCTGTGATACCTGCCGTAAAAGATTTCCGGCATCCGCTGTGATTCCGGATGATACAGATACCCGAAGTGCCAGATCTTCTGCCCATAAGCATGGATCTGTTTCCAGAAAAAAGCGCCCGGCTGCCAGACAGCAGGCTTTTTTCGACGATCCCCTGAACGGACCGGAGATCTACCACAGCACAGCTGCTGCCATGCGCAGCATGCGTAAAAATGTTCCGGAAGCAGAAGAAGCAGAAGCTCAGAAGAAAACCACTGAAAAAAAAGAGACTGAAAAAGTTTCTACAGACAAACCCTTTTCCGGAAATGAATCCTCCGTACAGGAGCATGCTCCAGTTCCAGAACCAGTTATCAGCTCCGGTCAGGAAGATGAACCTGCTGCCAAACCAACGCCAGTTTCCAAAAACGATACTGCAGGCACAAAGTCCGATGTATCTTCTGATGATGTAACTTCACCAGACCAGCTAACAACCCCCAAAAAGAAACACAAAAAAAGTCTGCCGTTTATCATCTTGATTCTCATCCTGATCATTATTGCGGTTATATTCCTTTTTTCCAAAATGCACACTTCTTCTGACAATTCTTCCGGCACTTCAACACCGAAGAAGACAGCTGATGCCACCAAAGAGATCTATAAGCAAAATGAGACCGCCGCATACAATGGCATTGAGATCACGATGGACAGCTACGTAGAATCCGAAGGAGATGACTGGTCTGTCCCGACAGAAGGCAATGAATTTATGTTTGTCCATATGACAATTGTCAATCAGACATCTGATGATCTGGTCATCAGCAGTATGGCAAGCTTTGAAAATTATTGTGACGATACCAAACTTGACTACAGTGCAGCTGCATTTACTGCTCTTGCAACCACAAGCGACCAGCCAAAGCTCGATGGAACGATCGCTCCCGGCGAAACCCTGGAAGGATATCTTTCTCTGGAAGTCCCACTGAACTGGTCTACCATCGAAATCCGATATACCGATAAGATCTGGTCTGATGATGCCGTTCATTTTCAGATCAAGCGCCAGGAGTAAACTACTACCTGCAGATACATGGATGGCAAAAACAAGCTTCTTCGGAATTCTCTGTCAAATAAAAAAGGATGCAGCTCTAAGACTGTATCCTTTTTTATTTCAGAATCTTAAAGATTCACTCCGCGCATTTTTTCTTTCTTACTGCCCCTGCGATCACACTCAGAACGCCAAGACCTGTCAGTATCTTTCCTGCTGTCACTCCAGGCGCATGATACAAAATTCTGATTTTATGTTTTCCTGCTTCCAGATGAAATCCCAGAAACGCTTTATTCACTTTTTCACATTTCACCTTTACGCCATCTATCGTCATTTCAAACCCTTTATCAAACGGAATGGACGTAATGAACATTCCATCCTTCTGACTTTTGATTCTCCCCTGGATCAGATTCCCTTTCGTCTGCTCTTTATCCACCCTGAATACACTCTGATAAAGGCCGGTATCTTCATTTAATACGCCGTTATATGCACTCATATCTTTAATCGTATACTCTCCTTTTCCAAGAGATAAACAGACCGTTTTCTGCCCCTTTTCCAGTCCTACTGCATAGGTAAATACGGTATTTCTGTTATAATACACATGCTGGATTGACGAAAGTTTATTGCGCTCTCCTTCCAGGGATATTTCGATATCCTCTTTCGGTTTTTTATTTTCGATTCGAAACTGTACAAACAGAACTCCATCTTTCTCTTCCTGTTCCGGGACAGCCACTTCGAACTCCTGTTCCTTTTTCATTTTCACCTGATATCCGTTTTCAGTCGGGACAACCAGTGAAATTCCGTTATTCTTTTCCGGAATCCGAAAATCACATTTCTCTATGTCTTCTGCCAGTTTTTCTTTCACCTGTCCTGCCGATACAGTTCCGTCCTTTGTCACAGCATATCTGGTAAATACCAGCTGATTATATGGGAAATCCAGTCTGTCATATTCCGCTTCCGACATCGTCTGATCCGTCTCATAGGCAATCGGTGCTGCATTTTCATCACAGTACACATCCCCTCCCCCGGTCATCCACTTTTTCTCATATCCCGGTATATTCTGACTGGAGATCAGATATTTCACTCCCATCAGCTGTCTGAATACCGGATTCTGCGAAACCGACTGCATCAGAAAATTTCGGTACGGCTGCTCTACCTGAAAATCATTTTTACGGAAATTCTGGTAATCAGCATTATAGGAAGATGAATACAGAGATGTAATATATTGCTCACTGTTCCACACACGATTCAGATTTTCCGCATTTTCCTCTTCATTTCCAACCTGCTCGACCCGGTAGAATCCACTATCTGATGTAATTGCCTTGTCCACAGCTTTCCCGATGGACCGGCTGGTATCTTCCTCATACGCTTTCCTGCTCTCCAGATTTCCACTCTTTTCCCAGGAATAGCTTCCGGTGACAATAAGGCTCAGGATCACCGGTCCCAGAACGGCTACTGTCAGATACTTCCGAATCCATGCACTATACGCTTGTGCCACGCAGATCAACAGTGTTATGACCGCATCCAGCAAAAGTAGTTTCCAAAGGACTTCGCTTTTCACATCATCCTTCTTCAGATAAATATATATGATAATTGCCAGACATGGAAGAAGCATCCAGATTCTCGCTATTTTCTGATTTTTCAGCTTCTCCAGATATTTTGCCGTAAGATAGCACAGAAGCGGCAAAAACGGGATCAGCGACTTCGGTCTGATATAAAGTGCACCATTGAGCAGATACGAAAAAAACGGAACTGTCAGCACCACCAGACAACCAAGCGACAGGATCTTCTCATAAGCCTTTTTATAAAAAAGTCCGGTCAGCAAAATAATCAGCATCAGACAGCTAAGTCCCGGTCCATATGCCCCATACAGAAATTTTTCCAAATTGATCTGCGGTGTCAGAAGCTGCCAGATATCTGTTTTTTCTCCCTTGCTTCCGCTTCTCCCGAGAAGAGCCATCGCAGTCGGCACAAGAAGAACTCCTGCAAGCATGATTGCCGTCAGAATCCTTCCTGCAAACCGCAGTCCGTCACCTAGAAATCCTTTTACCGTAATCATCTCTTCTGCCCGCTCTTTTGTCCTTGCATACCGGTAAATTCCATATAGACCAAGCGCCAGTATTCCACCGATGCTGAAATAAAAGCTTGTCATAATCATCAGAAAGGTTCCGCCGATCAGCAGATCGGATTTTTTCTGTTCAAAATATCGGTCGATTCCCAAAAATGTCAGACAAAGAAATGGCATATAATTTACAAACATAATCTGATGCGACGACTGATAGATCATAGGTCCTGCGAAAAGAAACATCAGCGCTGTCATCCCGCTTACCGCAGCTGTAAATTCCCGGCTTTTCAGCCACCGGTACAAAATTATAACCGCTGCTGCCAGACATACAATACTTGCCACCATCATATAATCTGACATCTTCACATTCGGCAGAAGATAACCGATCAAAACGACCGGACTAAACAATCCATAATAAGAAAAATTGTAAATATTCTGACCACCGCCAATATTTAATGCAAACTCAGGAAAAAACTGCCCTGTACGATAAAACTGCTGCCGGAAATATTCCGGGAACACACTGTGCTGACTGCTCCAGTCCACCTTTGCCCCGAAAATATTTCCTGCGCCTGTAGAGTACAGACAGGCGGCAACCGTAAGCAGGATCAGTGCCATTTCCCATAGCAGACCTTTTCTACGTTCTTTCATGCTTCTGCTCCTTATCATCGCTGGAATCCTTTAAAATAAAAATCGGACGTTTCTTCGTCTCAAGATAAGTCTTTGACAGATACTCCCCTACAATTCCGGTACAGAGAAGCTGTACTCCGCTGACCATGAAAATAATACAGGCAAGTGACGGCCAGCCGGATACCGGATCTCCCCAGACCAGCGTCCTTATTACGATTACTGCGATCATAATAAAGGAAAGCACGCAGAACAGTACACCCACTACCGAAGCCAGTGAGAGCGGTGCCACTGAAAATCCAGTAATTCCCTCCACCGAATATTTAAACAGCTTCCACATGGACCACTTGGTTTTTCCGGCAGAGCGCTCAATATTATCGTACTGCAGCCATTTTGTACGGAATCCAACCCAGCCGAAGATTCCCTTTGAAAAACGGTTATACTCGCTCATTTCCAGAACTGCCTGCACCATCTTCCGCTTCATCAGCCGGTAATCTCTCGCTCCATCTACAATCTCTGTCTTTGAAATAGCATTGACAAATTTGTAAAAGCTTTCTGACAGGAAAGAACGGATACGTGGCTCTCCGGTTCTTGTGACCCTTTTTGTCGCTACATTGTCGTATCCATCCTCCTGCAGGATCTCATACATCTCAGGTAATAGCGTCGGTGGATCCTGAAGATCTACATCCATAAGTGCAACATAATCGCCTTCCGATGCTTTCAGTCCTGCATAAATCGCAGCTTCCTTTCCAAAGTTTCTGGAAAATGAAAGATATCTGCACCTGCTATCCTTTTCATTCAGGTCTTTCATGATACCAAGCGTCGCATCTGATGAACCATCATCTACAAAAATCAGTTCAAATACAACATCCTTCATCTCGTCCATTACACGGCACATTTCTTTATAATAAACAGGCAATGCCTCTTCTTCGTTATAACATGGTACTACTACCGAAATCTTATCCATATTCTTCACCTCGGAAGTAGAGTTTACTCTCTTTTTATTAAATATGCACATCCATTTTCCTTAATATTTTCTGAAAAATTTCTAAACAGAAAATTACACTTTGAAAAAAGTGTGCTCCGGCACTTTCCAGTCCCAGGGCACACACATTTTCCATACCTTTATTCAACAATTGTATACTGAAGTAATTCATAATGAAGGCGGCTTCCTTCCCGGATCTCTTCCGGAAGAAGTGCTCTTGCTACCATCTTTGCCTCTTCCTCTGGCAGATTGGTCCGCTTCAGCATCGCATAATCTCCATCGATTCTCTCTACAATATAATCACAAACCAGCATCTTGTTCCTCCTCTTTTTTCTTCTATCTTAGCTCGCCACCGCTCTTTTTTCAACTACAAGCTCAGGAGTTACATTCTGATGCCGGTAAATACTCAGCAAAATTCCCATCAATACTGCTGAAACCATCTGGCCACTTCGTCCATATCCGAAGAACAGACACCAGGCTCCCTGACCGAACCTGGATACCCCAATGTTCGCCAGCAGTGATAACAGAAACTGAATTGCCAGAACCATCACACAGCCAAATCCCATCATCATACCAAGCTGGTTCTTCTGCTTCAGCGCGCTTCTTAAAAACCAGCACAGCAAACCGGCAATTATTGCAATACAAAGAACCATCACAAGAATTCCACAATACCCCGCAATTCCAAGCATCATATAATCCGCGGAACTGATACGGTCCCCAGTCCAAAAGTCCTCTACTCCGGTGGCGCGTCCAACTGCCATACATTTCGACAGCAGTTCCCGTACTGCCCCAAGCGTTGTCCCTTCCATCATTTGTGACTTATTCACTGCAAACATCGCCAGGATACGGCTTTTCTGATATTCCGCACCAAAGAAGAAAAAATATGCCAGTATGCCAACCGGAACTCCAACAACACTGATACCTATTCCGGTCATCACCTTTGTAACCGCAACCTGATACCATCCCTTTTCCAGTGCCAGCATCAGCATAAAGACACAGGAAAGTCCAACCGTCCCTGCCATCACAAGATCCGGACAGGTGATCAGAATCCCTGCGATAAGCAGCATCCAGACTATGGCTTTAAGAACAGCACCATATCCTTCTCCCCGGTACCGATACAACACTGCACCATACAATGGAAGAAACAGCCAGCTCATCAGCGAAAGACTTACACTGAAACCGCCGACTCCAATCCATCTTACTGCACCGTTAATCTGAAGGGCAAAAAAATGTCTCATCAGAACCATAAACAACAGATAACTGCCTGCCAAAAGCCTTGCGTGCTTCCCGATCCAGCTGTAATCCATATAACACACCAGGATCATAACCGAAAATGCCATCGCAAGCCGGAATATCTGCCGGATTCCTGCGATATATCCATAACTTTCATTCTGTTTCAAAAAGAAAGCTGCAAACATTCCACTTAAAATCTGCATCAGAGCGATTACAAAAATTACTTTCCATGGCATCTTCGGTCTGTGGATCTGATCCATCTCCACTCCGACTTCCACCGGATCACCCATCTCCTCCACAGCTGCCTTCTCAGCTTCTTCTTCCTTCATCCCTTCTGCCATAAAAGCCTGCTTTTGATCTTCAATATGATCTTCTACTTCCTTTGCAATAACCGGACACATTTTCTTGCAACGGATCTGACCGGTCATCAATTCCAGATAATCACGCCGTTCCAAAACACACACCTCCGATCACCTGTAAAATAGCTTCCGAATACTCTTTCCACTCTTTCTTTTTTGCCTGATACTGCTTTTTCCCATCTCTGGTAATCCGGTAATACTTCCTCATCTTTCCACCGGCCTCCTGCTCATATACGGTAAGCCATCCCTTTTCTTCCATAGAATGCAGTAGCGGATATAAGGTTCCCGCTTTTAGTTCAAATACATTGTTTGACTTTCCTTTCAACGTATCGATCATCTCATATCCATACATATCCTTCTCTTCCAGAAGGCTTAAGATCAAAAGAGTCGTACTCCCTGATATCAGACTTTTATCAACTGCCATTTCTTTCTCCCTCCTTATATCGATTATCTATATACTTTGTACCTTCATATTATATCGATAATCTATATACGTCAACTGTTTTGCTGAAATTTATCTCTTCTTCAGAAGTTTTTAAGATATTTCAGGATTTCTTTATCTGCCCGTCACATTCTTTCCATAATTTCCCGTTATACTAAATGCATAAAGTTAAGGGACGCCGGTAATCCTATATGATATAAACTCTGTAAGATTATCAGGATGTCCGCCTAAAAAATCAGGCATATGTCTTTGACCTATACCTTTTATATATATCTTCTCTCTACTCTGCCGATACAGTTTTGTATCGGCTCTTTTTTTCATCTTATGAATTTTCAGCTTTCCGACACAGATATTCCTCATTTTCTCCTTAAGCTAAAAATTTAGCCGAAAAATTTTATTTTTTTCAAAAAAACACTTGTCAAAATCATATAGTTATGCTATTATAATTTTCGGTCACTGTTATAAAACAGTTCACCAAAATAGTTTTGGCTCCGTGGTCAAGCGGTTAAGACATCGCCCTTTCACGGCGGTAACACGGGTTCGATTCCCGTCGGAGTCACTTGGTTTAAGCCAATTGTATATACACAGCAATATGCCGATGTGGCTCAATTGGCAGAGCAGCTGATTTGTAATCAGCAGGTTATCGGTTCGAGTCCGATCATCGGCTTTTGTCCTTAGTGGGACGTATTTAATTTGGACCTTTAGCTCAGCTGGTTAGAGCAATCGGCTCATAACCGATCGGTCCCGGGTTCGAGTCCCTGAAGGTCCACTTTTTAAAAATTTCATATGGCCCGATGGCTCAGTTGGTTAGAGCGCCGCCCTGTCACGGCGGAGGTCGTGGGTTCGAGTCCCATTCGGGTCGCTTAACTGATTATTCAGTTTTCGGGATCATAGCTCAGCTGGGAGAGCATCTGCCTTACAAGCAGAGGGTCATAGGTTCGAGCCCTATTGGTCCCATTTTCATTATAATTTCATAATGATATGCCGCAGTGGCGGAACTGGCAGACGCCCGGGACTTAAAATCCCGTGGGTAGTGATACCCGTACCGGTTCGATTCCGGTCTGCGGCATTAAGTAAAAAATAGGAGAAACGTTGAATTTACAGCGTTTCTCTTTTTTTCGCAACAAAACGGGAGAGCAAAATCCCCATACTCTCCCATCTTTCAGCTCATCCATTCTTATTCTTCAACAGCCCACTTCTCAATCTGTTTCATAAATTTCTCATCTTCTGAAATAACTTTTACCAGCTTCTTATAATCAATTGCCATAAGTCCCAGTAGTCCAAATCGGGTTAATCTTTCTTTGTTTATTGCAAAATTCATAACTCTTCGTTGACACATGTAAGCGATTCGACTACCTGTGTATGCCGTAATCCAAGCTGTATCCTTATCAACTCTGAGTTTCATCAAATTCTTTATACGATTCTGTGGGGTTTTCCATTGCTTCCAGATACACATACGCAGCCTATAACAAATTCTTGCATCTAGTTCTTTACTACAGCTTCCTTCAGATTCCACCTCACAATGGACACCCTGTTCGGCTATATACTTCCTTGTTACCTAGGCGTATTCGGGACTTTCACCCGTTAGAGCGCGCCCATGGTGCGCAAACTACAAAAAGGATGTGCCTTGGCACATCCTTAGATAACTTATTCTATATTCTGCTTACCGAATCAGCTGTTCCAGTTCACTCTTTTCCTGAACTCCTAAAGTTCTCTCTGCGACCTTTCCATCTTTGAATACGAGAAATGTCGGAATTGACATTACCTTATATTCTCTGGCAAGCGCCATCTGCTCATCCACATTCACCTTACCTACCTTTACATCTGTAAGCTCCTGTGCGAGTTCGTCAACAACCGGTCCCATTGTCTGGCATGGTCCACACCATGTTGCCCAGAAATCTACCAGTACTGGTTCTTTTGCATTTAATACTTCTTCTTCAAAATTCTCTGTTGTTAAATTGATTACTGACATGATAGACATCCTCCTGTTTCATTATCTTTTTCTTCTTTAATGGCAGTAAGCCGTTCCTCTACTTTCTGGATCGTGATTCTTTCCAGATAATCATTACAGCTCCTGTTCATCCCTGTTACAAGTTCGTCCATAACTACAGACATCCCACTTGCAACCAAACACTTTTTATCCGGGTTTCCTGAACGCCAGGATGCTTTTACAAGCGTATTCTCCAGTGCATCACTGATCTGCCTCAGCGTAATATCCGAATTTGCTTTTGCGATCCGGTAACCGCCTCCCATGCCTTCTCTTGTCTCGATCAGACCGGCTTTTTTTAGTTTTCCCATCACTTTGCGTATACATACAGGATTTGTACATACATTATCTGCGAGTTCTTCACTTGCGATAGTAGCATTGCTGCGATCCAGAAATACAAGTGCATGAACCGCTATTGCAAATTCACTTGTCACGCTTCTCCCCTCATTTCTTATATGTTGAACTGTAATTTTTTTAATTACAGTTTATACTGTAAGAATATCACATACAGTTTGCCATGTCAACCTCTTTGCCTGGATTTTGTTATGATTTTTTATCTCTGTTGACATTTGCGAGAAAATATGATAGTTTTTTGTGAAAATTTTGTTTATTTATGAGGATTATCTGCTATGAATAAATTATTACATAACAATACACTTTTTACACTCACACTACTTGGCATCGCGACCGCACTTGCCTTTCTTTTTTTCTCATTCGTTTCTGAAAATACTGCAAACATCGCATTACTTTATATTATTGCCCAAATCTTGATTGCACGATATACGAACGGATACCTGCACGGGCTCTTTTCTTCTGTTTTCTCCGTAATCTGTATCAATTTCTTCTTTACCTATCCGTTTTTCCGACTGAATTTCACATTGAGCGGCTATCCGGTCACATTTATCGGAATGTTGATCATTATATTGCTCACCACAGCAACCACTTCCTCTCTTCTGTCTGATGGTTCCATCTTATCAGTGTAACAAGACTCCGGAGCTTACCGTCACTGATCATCCAGACCACGTAACCTTCTGTGTCAAAGAT
Source organism: Coprococcus sp. AM100_B19A (assembly GCF_027662015.1). Taxonomy (NCBI): domain Bacteria; kingdom Bacillati; phylum Bacillota; class Clostridia; order Lachnospirales; family Lachnospiraceae; genus Coprococcus; species Coprococcus sp. AM100_B19A. The sequence goes on along the minus strand of NZ_JAQDKN010000013.1, from coordinate 5,161 downwards.
TTCGGACATGGTCTGAACCCGGACGTTATTCCGGATATTTTCAGTGGCATCTGCCACAATACTGGTTCCGTTGACTCCCACAAGGGTATGGGAATCGGCTTATCAATCTGCAAAACGATCATTGACGCACACAATGGTTATATCGAAGCCAAAAACCACACCAATGGTGCTTTATTTCTGTTTACATTACCAAAAGAAGAGGATGAAAACATTCCATGCAGCCAAAAGTAAATATCCTTTTTATAGAAGACGAACGAAATATCCTTACTTTTGTTAGAAAGCTGTTATATGGGCACAATTATAAAGTAACAACCGCCATAACCGGTACTGAAGGTCTTCAGCTGATAAATTCTATCTGTCCAGATCTCATTCTCCTTGATCTTGGGCTCCCGGATATGGATGGTCAGACAATCATCCGGCAGGTTCGTGAATGGTCCGACTGTCCAATCATCGTCATCTCTGCCCGTACAAATGAACATGAAAAGGTAAAAGCTCTCGATCTTGGCGCGGATGATTATATCACCAAACCATTCGGTTCCGCCGAACTCCTTGCACGTATCCGCACCTCACTCAGACACAGTACCCGGATGAATACCTCTTCAGATCAACTCTTCCACCCTTACAAATGTGGTGAGTTAATACTCGATTTTGAAAAACGTACCCTGACTATCAGTGGAAATATCGTTCATTTGACTCCAATCTCTTTTCAAATTACATATTTTCTTATAAAATGACTTTATCAAAAGAAATACAAAGAACTGGAGTGAGAGAGACATGAATATTGGAATGTTACTTTTGGTTATAATTGGAGGCTTTGCAGGTCTTTTTTCTACACTTTATATTTGTATCAGTCTTCCATTCACCATTATATGGAAGATTTATCGCCGGGTTGCAAAAGGCATCCCGATTATGAAATAGCTGTTTCGTTTAACATCCTAATTCCAAATATTTCTCCTGCTGATAAGGTTTCTTTATATAGTATTACACCAATCAAGGTAGCTGCAACTGGCTCAACTGATGCCAAAATAGAAGCTTTTCCATTATCTAAATTTTTAAGACCGGCAGTATACAGGCAAAATGCAAGCACTGTACTTAAAAAACCAAATAATAATGACCATCCTATCATATTTATGCTTGCGCAGCTTACTTTGATCACTTTTTCAAAATTGCATAAAGGAATCACACCGATTGCTGCAACAAAAAAAGTATAGAACGAAATTGTAAAACTATCATATCCTTTTTTTTAATGCAAAGCGACCAAAAATTGAATACAATGCATATCCAAATCCAGCACCAATACCTATTAAAATTCCTTTTCCACTAAGTGCCTGTGAACTTCCAATAATTCCTGTAACAAACACGCAACCGACAAAAGTCAGTACCAAAGCAATTGATTTTCTTACTGTAAATTTTTCATGAAATAATAAATACGAAAGAACCATAACGAAAGCCGGTGCCGTATAAAGAAGTACCGCTGCTACAGAGAGTGATGTCATCGTAATCGCTCTGAAATAACAATAATTAAAAAATACAATACTTAATAATCCAGTTCCCAGAAAACACCACAAATCCCTGAGTTTTATCCTTAATAAGCTTCTGTTATAAAACAGCAAAAAGAGAAACAATATGCACATCGTGGTAATTGCTCTTATAGCAACAATATCCAGCGATCCTAATCCACATTCTTTAAACTTGCGGACAAAAATTCCCATGCTTCCCCAAAGTATCCCTGCCAGGATTACCATTCCTGATGCAAGTTTTTTCATGATCCTGCCTCCTTATATCCAAAAAGGATGATAACGCAACAAGTATTGTTGCGCAATCACCCTCGAAATACTATTTTTACTATAATACAAATATGCAGGACTGTCCAGTGTAAATCAGACTAACTCTTTTACTATATCTAAAAATTTTTGATGGATCCTGATATCTTCATCCAGTTCCGGATGAAACGCAAATGCAAGCTGATTGCCATATTTTACACCAACCGTTTTTCCTTCAACAACCGCAAGAACTTCCACATCCTTTTCAGCAGACTCTATATATGGTGCCCGGATAAATGTCATTGGTACAATTCCAATTCCTTTTACCTCAGCTTCCGCATGAAAACTTCCAAGCTGTCTTCCATATGCGTTTCTCTTTACGCAAACCGGTAAAGTCCCAAAATGTTTTAGTTCATCATTTTCCAGTTTTTCAGCAAGAAGAATCATTCCCGCACAGGTTGCCAGTACCGGCATTCCATTCTCAATTTTTTCTTTCAGGATCTCGTACATTCCAAGTTCTCTTAAAAGTTTTCCCTGAACCGTACTTTCTCCTCCTGGAAGAACCAGTCCGTCAAAATCCTGTTCCAAATCTTCTGCCTTTCTAAGCTCTACACAGTCAGCTCCAAGTTTTTCAAGCATTTTTTCATGCTCAATAAAAGCTCCCTGCAATGCCAATACGCCTATTTTCATTATTTTCCTCTTTCTGCCATCAAAAGTTCAATTTCCTGCTCGTTAATTCCTACCATGGCTTCTCCGAGGTCTTTTGAAAGCTCTGCAATCAGTTTTGCATCTGTATAATTTGTCACCGCCTGTACAATTGCGGATGCTCTTTTTTCCGGATTTCCAGACTTGAAAATACCAGATCCAACAAATACACCTTCTGCTCCAAGCTGCATCATAAGTGCTGCATCTGCCGGTGTAGCTACACCTCCTGCCGCAAAATTTACCACCGGAAGTTTTCCATTTTCATGTACATATGCTACCAGTTCATATGGAACCTGAAGCTGTTTGGCCGCCTCAAAAAGTTCATCTTCCCTCATACTTGTAAGCTTTGCAATCTCGCTGTTCATCATTCTCATGTGACGGACTGCCTGTACAATATCGCCGGTTCCAGGTTCTCCTTTTGTACGGATCATTGCCGCACCTTCATTAATCCTCCGAAGTGCTTCTCCAAGATCTCTTGCTCCACATACGAATGGCACTTTGAATTCCCTCTTGTTAATATGGTAAACATCATCCGCCGGCGATAGCACTTCACTCTCATCAATGTAATCAATTTCAATCGCTTCCAGAATCTGAGCTTCCACAAAATGTCCAATACGGCACTTAGCCATAACCGGAATGGATACCGCTTCCTGAATTCCCTGGATCATTTTTGGATCACTCATACGTGACACACCGCCTGCGGCACGAATATCTGCCGGAATCCGTTCCAAAGCCATAACAGCACAAGCTCCTGCAGCTTCTGCGATCTTAGCCTGCTCCGGTGTCGTTACATCCATAATAACTCCGCCCTTTAACATCTGTGCCAGTTCTTTATTTAACTTATATCTTCCGTTTTCGCTCATTTTAATTTACCTCCAACTGTTTACGAATCTGATAGCATCGATTATAATATCTTTGTGACCATTTTAAAATTATCAAAATAAATATATTCAATAAGGTCAGATTCACAGGAGAATACATAATGTTGACATATACTTTCACAAATATAGGGTCAGATTCCCTTTATCAACACTTATATAAATGTATCAAAAATGACATTTTACAGGGAAAACTTGGTACTGGCGAGCGTCTCCCTTCCAAACGTCCATTTGCGAAAAATCTGGATATCAGCGTCATTACCGTTGAAAATGCATATGAACAGCTAATTGCTGAAGGATATATCTATTCCATTCCGAAGAAAGGTTTTTATATATCCGATTTAAAAAGAGAACCTCTCTTCTCCCATACATCAAAAAATAAAAATATTATTTTGTCAAAACCAGCTTCCGCTTATATTGCAGATTTTTCCAACAACCAAACAGACAGCCAGATTTTTCCTTTTACTATATGGGCAAAAACCATGCGTGAAATTTTAAATGAAAATCAGGAACAGCTTATGATAAATCCGCCCTGTGGAGGTATTTTAGAACTGCGTACAAGTATCGCCAGCTATCTTCAGGAATTTCGCGGAATGCATGTAAGACCAGAACAAATCATTATCGGTGCCGGGACGGAATATCTCTACAGTCTTCTCATACAACTTCTTGGAAAGGATCTTACTTATGGGCTGGAGAATCCCGGATATCCTAAAACGGCGAAAATCTATGAAAGTTTTCATGTTCCATACCACTATATTGATATTGATAAAGAAGGCATTTCTGCATCTTCACTGGAAGATCAGAATATCTCTGTCATTCATATTTCACCGTCTCATCACTTTCCCACCGGAATTGTAATGCCGATCAGCAGACGATATGAACTACTCGGATGGGCTGCCAGGAAAACAGACCGATATATTATAGAAGACGATTATGACAGTGAACTTCGTTTATCTGGAAAACCTGTTCCTACGCTGCAAAGTATTGATGTTTCCGATCACGTAATTTATATCAATACCTTTACAAAAACACTGTCTTCTACTGTCCGAATCAGTTATATGATCCTTCCTGAGACACTTGCAGAAAAATATTATGAAACTCTTTCCTTTTATTCCTGCACGGTTTCAAATTTTGAACAATATGCTCTGGCTAAATTCATGGCGAATGGCAGCTTTGAAAAACACATAAATCGTCTTCGAAACTACTATCAGACAAAGCGGGATTCTATTTTATCTACTTTTAAAAACAGTTCTCTGGACAAATATATTACGATCACAGAAGAGGAGTCCGGTGTCCATTTTCTAATGCATATCAATACACCTAAGACCGAAGAACAGCTTCTGCTGGCAGCGCGCTCCAAAGGAATTAAACTTGCTCCTCTATCCGCCTACTATAACGGTTTTGCTGACTCTTCTGTTCTAAATACTTATGTAATGAATTACTCTTCTATCAACCTGAATAATCTTGACCAGATTGCTGAATCTCTATACCAGATTGTTAAATAATGAAATCAACAATCCCTCTGTAAACGTAACGTTCTACAAAGGGATTGAATTCATGAGATTACTGATTTTTCGCAAACAAAAAACTGTAAGCAACCGCTTACAGTTCTCAACTCCCCGAGTTGGGTTCGAACCAACGACCCTTCGGTTAACAGCCGAATGCTCTACCGCTGAGCTATCGAGGAATATTAAAGATACTTTCATGTACCTTCAAAACCACATACAAATTTAAATCTTTACTTCATCCATTCTTCCTTACCCTGTCCTACCTTCTTGGTTATGCCCTCGACCGATTAGTAACAGTCAGCTCCAT
>NZ_JAQDKN010000012.1:0-101289 GCF_027662015.1 Coprococcus sp. AM100_B19A | reverse complement strand
TTTTATATTATATCAAAGTGTTTCATGTTTGTCAACAACTTTTTTAAATTATTTTTTGTCGCTTTTTATTTTTATTAGCGACAACCTCTATATAATATCATGTGTATTTTGTTTTGTCAACACATTTTTTGAGGTTTTTATTTTTATTTTCAAAGGCTACCTTACATCCCTTATTATAAATAAAAACCCATCACTTTTCCGTGATAGATTTTTATGATACCATTATCAGTTTCTATTGTCAAGCCTTTTATCTCAACATTGTTGCAATTTTCATAATTATATTATTATCATATAAAAAACTAAGGATCTGATCTTCTCTGATCATTCCCATTGCCTGCTTTCCTATCGTTGTTGTATACAGAAGCGTAATTACGATAAACAGGATCCCTACTATAATAAATGAAATCGTCGACCCTACCAGAACTCCTGCCAGCCTGTTCAGAATTCCCAGAACCGGAAGTGCTGTCACAAAATCAAGCGCAAACACAACCGCTCTTATCACAATGGTTGCAAACAGGAATGTTACCAGAAACGCGACAATCTCGATAACCAGCTTTGCAAAATATTTGCTTACATATTCCGCAAATGTCGTTACCCCAAGCTTCTGATAAACTTCACTGTTATTATTTTCCAGAAGAAGATTCTTAAATACATCCGGAAGATCTGCCCCCTCGATTGCCACTATCTGCATTTGCTTTGGAACCTCAGCCTCCATGATTGACTGCTCTGCCTCTTCCGTTGGCACATGTCCATCGAAGATATTTGGTGAAATTCCATACTGCTGCAGCATCTCATCTGACACATTACCATTTACAATATCTTCCACGGTAATTCCTGCTGCTTCCAATGTCTGCTCAGATACACCTGCCGCCGAGAGGATTCCCCGTACCTGCTCTTCCGTAAATCCCGAATTTGTATCCGCTTCTCCCGTGAAGGCTTTTGTCATCGTTTTTATACACTGCTGTTCTACCATCTCATCAATCGGTGTAAGCGAATAAATTGCCTTGCTGACATACGGCGTTGCAAAATACACAACCGCCAGTGTAAGGATCGTCGCCCCAAGCGATACAGCAATCCTGACAGCACCTTTGGCAAATCCTACAATGGCTCCTATTGCTATAATGCCCCCGACAATTACCAATAAAATATTTACTTCCATACTCTACTCCTATTTTACAAGCCGTACCTCTGCAAGTCCGTCTGCATTCATCACCAGGTACTTATTGATTCCGAAAACCGGAATTACTTCTTTTATCTCATATTCTGTCGTTCCTTCAAATTGCTTCACACCAAGCTTGGAATAAATCAGGCAAGAAGTCCCATCATACATGATAACATTTCCATCTGCAATCTTTACATTTCCATATTCCCCGGTAAATGTTTTAGATAATTTCTGATTTCCTTCCATATCATACAGGCGAAGCTCATATTCTCCGCTTTCTTCTTTCAGTATGAACCCAAGATATTCATCGTCATGGAAAAAGCTTTTAATCTGCTTATCCAGCTTTACTGTTTTAGAAAGCTTCGGCTTGTCCGTTTCCTTATAGATCATAAACGACTGATCTCCGACCAGTACAGACTTCTTCTCATCTATAAAAAACGAAGTCGGAACAATTGTGTTTTTGTAAACATCATCAGCAACCTGATATTCTTTGTTTGCTTCTTCTGTATTATCAAAATTCAGGTATCCGACTCTTGTTGCCTCGACACCATCCGCTACACACAAATATGAAATCTGAAGTCTCGTTCCGTTCGGCGAAAGTGCGATTCCAATCGGGTATCCGGTTCCGGTAAGTGAAGCTCTGTGCTCTACCAGTACATTTCCTGTCGCATCATAGCACACAACCATTGGTGAATTTTCGTTATTTAAAATCGTACTGACAATTCCATTTTCCGCAACAGCTATCTTCTCGATCGGATAATTCGTATGGATTTCTCCCTTCGCGCCTTTTTCATCCATAACATAAATATCATTTCCACCGCGCTCTGCGACCGCCATCGCTTTTCCCGACACATTGATAACCGGATCCTTAATCTGATAAGACTGGTTCCACTGCTCTACACCTTTTTTATTGATATACGCAATTCCATCCCGTCCATATTTGAGCATTCCGTCTGCATATTGCAAATATTTCAGATCACTTGATTCTGTCTCTTTATTTTTATAGCTTTGCAGAGTCCGTAAGCTTGTATATGTCTGCAATTTCACAAGCAGATAGCTGCTGATCAGTGCAAACACAAACGCCAAAATCGTTACCGCCGTCTTTATTCTCTTTTTTACTTTGTACGCCTTTATCTTCTCTTCCAGGTTTTCGTCCGGATCACGTACCTTTACTATCACATCCATAACCTGTCCTTTTCCTGTCGTTAGTTTGTTGTTAGTATACCACAGTTTTTATTCATATGTACAGAAAACTACGGCAGAATCAATTTCTGTCCGATAAAAATCAGGTTTCCGTCCGACAACCCGTTCATTCTGCAGATCGCATCTACATGTCCACTATCCCCGTATACTTTCTTGCTGATTTTGGCTAGCGTATCGCCTTTTTCTACAATATAAATATCTTCACTCATTTCCTGCATTGCGCTCATCGAAGAATCATCGACCTTTTCTTCCTCTGTCGAAGCAGAATCAGAGCCCTCTCCCTGCTGTGGCATCGGATCCTGCTGTTCCTCTGTCTGCGGATCATTCGTCTGCTCTGACTGAACGGTATTCTCATTTTGTTGCTCATTTGCTTCTTTTACTGTGCCACTGGTTTTCTGCGTTTTTTCCTCGCCCTGCTTCATGATCGAATTACGTATAAATTCCAGGGATGACTGGACACTTTTCATTTTCCCATAATTGTTCAGGGTTGTCACGCCCATAATCAGAACCACAATTACCAGAAACACGCTCGCCACGTATGTCAGCCTGGAAGTTTTCTTCTGCTCCTGCGCCTCAAATCTTTCTTTTACAAGGTTGCGAAAATCTTTTGCAGCCTTATCTTCCACAACTTCGCTGGGTGTCACGCCAATCTTTTTCCGTGCCGTAATCATATAACTCTGCATTGCAGCATTTTTTTCATAATAAACATAATGCCCGCCAATCTGCATCAGCTCTTTATATTTGTAACAATAATACTGTTCTTCCACCTCTGCATTATCTTTTAATATAAAAATAGTATTTCTTTCGGAAAAATATTTTTCATGGGTATTGAATATCTTCGTATCTATCACCATTCGCGCGCCCGGTCTGCAGAGCATCCAACCAATCATCGTACCCTCTTCAAAATATTCCTTTTTCTCCTGCTCTGCTTTTTCAAAATTCTCCTGTGAAATGATTTCATTTTCATCATCGGAAAATTCCATGCAGATCGCGCCAAAAATATAGAGACACTCCTGACCTTCTGTTACTTCTTTTTTACCGACCAGAAATGCACCTGCCTGTTCCTTATCTGCTTTATCACAAATCTGATTCAGAAATGTATCTACATAATCTTCCACGTAAATCTTCGGAGTATCACTCACATTTCCTATCTGACGTACATTTTTTGGAAATTTGTTTTCCATAATACTCTCACCTCATTCTGCATATTTTGTAGTTTAGGCTATCGTATCATATGGAAAGCACACTTTTTATCGCTTTGTGTCTACTAAATAGGAAAATCGTTCGACAATCCTGTCCATTCCCCGTTTTTTCTTTACCGGATCGCTCTCCTTCCGCTGTGCAGTCTCAAAACTGCCGCAATACTTGTCAGCAAGTGTCGTAATCCATCCTTCTTTTGTCCGCGGCACAGAAAAAAGTGTGACCGGCCACATATGGTTGATGATAATATCCCGTTCGATGCTATTCAGATCAAAAAATTTCTCTGCGTTCATGAGCGCTCTTTTCGGATGCGTCATCCCATGAAAATGATCCCCTGTCCGCTTTGCATGGGTATGCCAGTCGTACAAAAACAAATCATGCAGCATTCCCGCACGCGCTGCTGACCTTGCATCCAGTCCAAGTGCCTTACACCAGATATAATTATAGTAAGAAACATGAAGACAGTGCTGATAACAGTTTGTCACTCCATGATGCGGATAAAGCTTCATTCTCAGCACTACCGGATGGGTTGCGATATCTTTGATGCATTCATAAAACTGCTCAAATTCTGCATCCTGCTCCTCCGGTGTTTTATTTTCCTTTTTTAATTTATCATTTAATTCAGTTATCGTTTCCTGTAATTTTTCCATTTTGGGTATCCTCTTTTTTCTGCCGTGTTCCTTTTCCCGGCGTACTTTAAGTATACCAAAATTTCTTTTGTTCCACCTCATTCTTTTCTAAAGAATTCCTTATGATTTTGTGATGTTTCTGTGATTCATATTGTTTCTTTCAAATTCCTGGTATAAAATAGGGCGAAACAAAAATGAGGAGGCTGATTGTAACATGAAACAAATTTATGAAGACCTGTCAGACGATACTGACTTTGATATCATTGATCTGGATGACGTACCGGATCGGGATACCGTAAAAAGGCGTAAAAAGAAATCTCAAAGAGATGTAAATAAAACCAACAAAAGCGAGGAAGTAAAAAAGAAGGAACACTCTTCCTCCGAAGATCCTTCAGAGGATTCACGAAAGGAGCGGTCTAAAAAAGCCCGGAAACGTACTTCCGGAAACTCTGGAAACGGCAGTTCAAAAGCTTCCGGGAAAAAGCGTTCCACTCCATCCGCTTCGATCATCACCACTCCGGTGAAAAAGACCGTGCAGACAGGCGCAAAAATAACCGGCAAACTCCTGCAGACCGGAGCCCGTGGCGTAACGCTTCTGATGATCGCCGTAATTGCATTTAATATTTTCAAGAATTTCTGGAGCTGTTATCCAGTATATGGTTCACTTGCCACAGCGGTAAATGCCAAGAATTATACGCTCGGTGCCTTCCTTGGCGTCGCAGCATTTCTGCTGATTATGGAGATTATTTTCTTCCTGTGGGCGCTGACCGGACCATGTGCTTATGGAGACAGGGGTACAAAGCGTGTCGATACCGGACGGGGGCTTTTCTCTTTCCTGTTCATCGGTATAACTGTAATTGCTGCCGGAATATTCTGGAATCTGATTCCTTCTTCTCCATCACCACTGACCGGTCTTGCCGGCGGTCTGCAGCTGTATGGAAGTCTGAAAGGAATCCTTCTTCCATTATGCGGAATTGGACTTGTAAGCTGTATTATACGGAAAATATTTTCCTAGAACGGGAAATATGCCACTCTCAAAATATAACTGGTTATAGTGCCACTGGTCTGGTGCTGTATCCTTCTCACTCCCACAGCGGATCAAGAACTTTCCTTTCATCCATAACAAAAATGCCAGTCCCGATTTACACCGGTTCTGGCATTTTTATTATAGATTCTCAGAATCCTTTTTTATTATTTTACAAATGCTTTTACTTTTTCGCAGATGCTGTCTGCATCAAGTCCGTATTTCTTGATCAGTTCAACTGCCGGACCAGATTCCCCGAACGTATCCATAACACCAATCTTCAGAACAGGTGTAGGAAGTTTTTCAGAAAGCACATCACATACAGCACTTCCAAGTCCACCGATAACAGAATGTTCTTCTACGGTAACAACTTTTCCTGTCTCTTTTGCTGCTGCAACAATAAGTTCTTCATCAATAGGTTTGATCGTATGGATATTGATTACTTTTGCATCGATTCCGTCTGCTGCAAGCTTTTCAGCTGCTGCAAGAGATTCGCTCACTTCAAGTCCTGTTGCAACGATTGTTACATCTTTACCTTCGCGAAGTACGATTCCTTTTCCGATCTCAAACTTATAATCCGGATTATCATTGATTACCGGCACTGCAAGTCTTCCGAAACGCATATATACCGGTCCCTGATGTTCATATGCTGCAAATACAGCTGCTCTTGCTTCTACATCATCTGCCGGGCTGATCACTACCATACCTGGGATTGTTCTCATAAGAGCGATATCTTCGTTGCACTGATGGGTAGCACCATCTTCACCAACGGAAATACCTGCATGTGTAGCACCGATCTTAACATTGTTCTTCGGATATCCGACAGAGTTACGAACCTGTTCGAATGCACGTCCTGCTGCAAACATTGCAAATGTACTTGCAAACGGAACTTTGCCTGTTGTAGCGATACCAGCTGCAACTCCGATCATGTTGCCTTCTGCGATACCACAGTCGATAAATCTTTCCGGGAATGCTTTCTTAAACATTCCTGTCTTTGTAGCTCCGGCAAGGTCAGCATCAAGTACTACTACATCATCATGCAGTTTTCCAAGTTCAACTAAAGCATTACCATAGCTTTCTCTTGTTGCGATTTTCTTTACTTCTGACATAATGCTTCACCTGCTTTCTCTAAATCTTCCATAGCGATCTTATATTCTTCATCATTCGGAGCTTTTCCATGCCATCCAGCCTGGTCTTCCATGAAAGAAACACCTTTACCTTTTATGGTCTTGGCAATAATAGCTGTCGGCATTCCTTTTGTTTCTTTTGCTTCTTTGAAAGCAGCTGCAATCTGATCAAAATCATGTCCATCGATATTGATTACGTGGAAGTTGAATGCTTCAAATTTCTTGTCGATCGGGTATGGTGAGTTAACTTCATCAATACGTCCGTCAATCTGAAGGTTGTTATTATCTACAATTACTACCAGATTGTCCAGTTTTCTGAAGCCTGCTAACATAGAAGCTTCCCAAACCTGTCCTTCCTGAATTTCTCCATCTCCGAGAAGTGTGTATACACGATAGTCATCATTACTCAGTTTTGCAGAAATAGCCATACCTACTGCTGCTGAGATTCCCTGTCCCAGAGATCCACTTGACATATCAACACCCGGGATGTGCTTCATATCCGGATGTCCCTGAAGGTAAGATCCTGTATGACGAAGTGTCTTGAGGTCTTCTACCGGGAAGAATCCTCTGTGTGCCAGTGCAGAATAGTATCCCGGAGCTGTATGTCCTTTGGAAAGAACGAAACGGTCGCGGTCTGCTTTCTTAGGATCCTTAGGATCGATATTTAACTCTTCAAAATATAAATATGTGTAGATGTCTGCTGCTGACAGAGATCCGCCCGGATGTCCGGATTTGGCAGCGTGTACTGCTGTCACGATGCTCTTACGGATTTCATTTGCAGTTTTCATAAGTTCTGACTTGTTCATGAAAATATGCCTCCTGAAATAGTTTATTTTTAGTCACTTTGTCGGAAGCGCAGATTAGTGCTCTTCCGACAGTAAATTATTCCGATTGTAAATTTTATTCTCCGAATACTGCTTTGTAATCAGCCTGGAATTTTGCGATACCAGCATCTGTAAGCGGATGATGTGTCATCTGTTCAATTACTTTGTAAGGAACAGTTGCAATATCAGCACCTGCAAGTGCACATTCTGTAACGTGCATTGGGTTACGGACGCTCGCGCAGATGATCTGTGTATCAATATCTCCGGCCGCTGCAAACATCTCAGCGATTTCTTCGATCAGTTCTGTTCCACGTACAGAAATATCATCCAGACGTCCAAGGAACGGCGATACATATGTAGCCCCTGCTCTTGCTGCAAGAAGTGCCTGGTTTGCTGTGAATACCAGTGTTACATTTGTCTTGATTCCTTCAGCTGTAAGAGCTTTACAAGCTTTCAGTCCTTCTACAGTCATCGGAATTTTAACTACCATGTTCGGATGGATCTTAGCGATTTCTCTACCTTCTGCAATCATACCTTCTGCATCAGTAGTTGTTGCTTTTACTTCTCCACTGATCGGTCCGTCTACGATAGATGCGATCTCTGCGATAACTTCTTTAAAATCACGTCCCTCTTTTGCGATCAGTGACGGATTTGTTGTAACTCCGCAGATAACTCCCATATCGTTAGCTTTTTTAATGTCTTCCACATTTGCTGTGTCGATGAAAAATCTCATTTCGTTTTCCTCCTTATGAACATGAAAATTCGTATTTCCCGTTATCAGGAATCTCTCTTTTTATCTGATTGCCTGACTTGGTTAAATTATATCGCAATTTACTCTGACAGGTCAATAGCCATATGTTTTTATTAGTAATTTTTCACATTAATATTAACTATTTTATTAGTAATTTTTTGATACCGTTTTTGGATAATTCTTTATTTTATAGCGTTTTCAGAGACATAAACTATGAAATATTACTAATATTTTTTGAATTTAAACTAATTTTTCCCTTTTTTTGTTTTCGCATAAGACGTCGTTCCACGAACGATCAGACGAGGTTCATATTCTACATGGTAGGTGCTGATCGGCTGGATCTCTGAATACTGGCTGTTCTGAGAAAGAATCTTTTTCATAATGATATCACAGGCATCCCGCCCTTTGAAAACGACAAAATGCTCGATCGTTGTCAGCGACACCTTATGCATCTTCGCAAACAGTGTATTATCACATCCCATTACGGAAATATCTGCCGGAACTTTATATTTTTCTTCGTGAAGTGCATCCAGGATTCCAAATGCGATCATATCATTTAATCCGACGATCGCAGTAATATCATTATGCTCTCTCAAAAGCTCTTTCGTCAGATCATATCCGATCTTATACTCCGAATCGATATTCGGGATGCTCATATCGATCGACTCATTTGCTGCCTTGATGATCACATTGCCTTTTAATCCAACAGCATCAAATTCTTTCAGAAATCCTTCCACCCTTTTGGATCGCTGCTTCTGTCTGGTTGTAAGAGGTGGCGCAATATACGCTACTTTCCGATGCCCCAGATCCAGAAGATGCTTTGCCATCATCCTTCCGAGTTTGGAATTATCCAGTTCCACTGCATCTACATTCAGATGCTCATTCTGGTTATTGATAATTACGATCGGAATTTTTTCTGCCAACTCTTCTATCGTATCCATAAAACAATGGCTTGGATTGCAGGTATAGATAATGCCAAGCGGTTTCAGCTCATGCATCATCCTGAGATACCGCTCTTCCATCTTCAGATCCCTCTGGGTATTGCACACAAACAGTCCATATCCCTGCTCCTTTGCACGGGATTCAATCCCCTGAAGCAACATAACATAATAAGGGTTCGTGAGGTTGGAACAAAATACGACAATCAGTTTTTCTTTCCTGCTTTCTCTGCGTGTCTTTCTTTTCGGTACTTCGTATCCCATCTCTTCTGCGATCTGTTCCACTTTACGGATCGTTTCTTTTGAAAATGATACATTATATTTTTTATTCAGGATCATGGATACCGTTGCCTGCGACACACCTGCCGCATGTGCGATATCCGAAGAGGTTACTTTCTTCTTTCTCATATCTTTACTTCTTTCAAATGCATACGTTTCCGGCACTCCTCGCAGTCCTTAAGTCACGTTAAGTCACCTAAAGTGCTGTACGTCCTTCCAGTGCACGCAGAAGCGTCACTTCATCAATATATTCCAGATCGCCGCCGACCGGCACGCCGCTTGCGATCCGACTGATCTTGATTCCTGTCGGCTTGATCAGTTTGCTGATATACATCGCAGTAGTCTCCCCTTCCAGGCTGGAATTGGTTGCGATGATCACTTCATCCACATCCCCCTGAAGGCGCTCCATCAGCTCTTTTAGCCGGATATCTCCAGGTCCGATCCCAAGCATCGGGGAAATTGCGCCATGAAGTACATGGTACACACCGTTATATTTTCCAGTCTTTTCATAAGCTGCAAGATCTCGGGAATTTTCCACAACCATGATCGTCTTATGATCCCGCTCCTCGCTGGCACAGATCGGGCATAATTCTTTGTCAGTAAGCGTGCAGCATTGCTTGCAGTATCTTACATTATTTCTTGCATCTACCAGTGTCGCTGCAAGCTGTTCTACCTGTTCCTTCGGCATATTAATGATATGAAAAGCCAGCCTTCCGGCTGACTTTGCTCCGATACCAGGCAGTCTTGATAATTCTTCGATCAGTTTACTGATCTGACTGCTGTAATAATCCATCTTTTACACTCCCGTTCTAGAACATTCCCGGCATTCCGCCAAGTCCGCCAGTCAGCTTGCTCATAGCGGAAGTATTTGCCTCATCGACCTGACGAAGTGCTTCATTGACTGCTGCCATGATCAGGTCTTCCAGCATCTCTACATCATCCGGATCCACAACTTCTTCCTGAAGTTTTACTTTCTGGACTTCTTTTTTACCGCTTACGGTCACTTCTACAGCTCCGCCGCCTGCAGTTGCTGTAAAACTTTTCTCTTCCATCTCTTTTGCCTGCTCTTCCATCTGCTTCTGCATCTTCTGAGCCTGCTTCATTAAATTTGCCATATTTCCCGGCATTCCGCCTCCTGGAAATCCTCCTCTTTTTGCCATAACTATAAATCCTCCTAATTATTATTCATCTTCAATCGTGATCTCCATATTGATCACTTTTTCTATATCCACAAAACTGTCTTCAAAATGGCGTCCGTTCTCCACCTGACGCACATCAATCTCCACAGTCTTGCCGATTTTTTTCTCAATCAGATCTTTTAATTCCTGCTTATGTTCTTCGCTTCCTACCACGCTGGCGCTGATCTCATCCGGCAGAACGATCAGAAGTCTGTCCTGATTGTCCACGCTGAGTCTTGCCTGCTTCAGATAGCCTCTAAGCATTCCTGATGCTTCGTTTGCAATCTTCCGGAAATTGGATGTCACCTGCTTTACATCTTCCTTCAGTGCTTTCGGAAGCTGCGGTTTTGGCTGTGGCTTCGGTGCTTCACCATTTACATAAACAACCCTCTCCTGTGGCTGCGCAACTGCAAAACTTCTTTCTTCTACCTGTTTTTCCAGTGCACGGATCCGGTCCAGAAGACTGTCCTTCGTACTCTCCATCTGCGGTTTGCAAAGCTTGATCAGTGTTACTTCCAGAAGCACTCTTTTCTGTGTTGCATATTTGAGCTGATTTGTCAGCTCGGAAAAAATACGGATATACCGGAGCAGCACCCCGGATTCGATCATCTGTGCTTCCTCTTTCAGCTGCGCCAGATTCTCCGTCGATACATCCAGCACATCTTCCATATTATCCGAAGTCTTCACCAGAAGAAGGTTGCGCAGATACCAGGTAAAATCTGCCGCAAGTTGCGTCAGTTCTCTACCCTGCATCACAAGCTCTTCTACGGTAGCAAGTACCTTTCCCACATCCTGGCTGATGATCTGTCTGAGAAGCCGGCTGAACACATCCGTATCCACCGCGCCAAGAACCTCAAGAACATGATCGTAGGTCAGCTTCTGTCCGAGGTAAAACGCAATGCACTGATCCAGAAGACTTAGTGCATCTCGCATGGATCCGTCCGCCGCTTTCGCAATATAGCGGATTGCTTTTTCTTCTACCTCAACTTGTTCTTTTTTCATCAGTTCATCCAACCGCGCTGCGATCGTATCGATCGTAATACGCTTGAAATCGTAGCGCTGGCATCTGGATAAAATCGTGATCGGAATCTTATGTGCCTCTGTCGTTGCAAGAATAAAGATTACATATTCCGGAGGTTCCTCCAAAGTCTTTAACAGAGCATTAAATGCACCTATTGAAAGCATATGCACCTCATCGATGATATACACCTTATATCTTCCCTCCGTCGGACGGTAGGATACCTCTTCCCTGATCTCACGGATATTGTCCACACCGTTGTTGGAAGCCGCATCGATCTCAATGACGTTCATGGAAGTACCGGCTGCAATATTTTTGCACATGGTACATTCCCCGCAGGGACTTCCGTCTACCGGATGCTCGCAATTGACTGCCTTTGCAAAAATCTTCGCTACTGTTGTCTTTCCGGTTCCTCTTGTGCCACAGAACAGATATGCATGTCCGATCCTGTCCGCCTTTATCTGATTCTTCAGCGTTGTGATAATATGATCTTGTCCTTTTACGTCTTCAAATTCCGCAGGACGGAATTTACGATACAGGGCAGTATATGACATGTTAAATTACTCCTTTACTCATCACCAAAACTGATTCCGACAATCTTGGCTTCTTTGATGATATCCGCTTTCGGATCTACCATCTTCAGCTTTCCGGCAACCTCTCCAAGCGGAACCTTGCGGATGTTGCCGTTCTTGATTCCTACCATATATCCGTAGTCCTCTTTTAAGATCAGGTCTGCTGCTGCTGCTCCAAGTCTGGTTGCAAACACACGGTCATACGGACACGGGCTTCCACCTCTCTGCGTATGTCCCGGAACCGTGATACGAACCTCCTGATCCATACGGTTCTGGATCTTCTCTGCAAGCTCATATGCCACAGACGGATAGCCCTTCTTTTCCTGTTTTTCTTTTAATTTTTTCTTCGGAAGGGCTGCATCTTCTTTTGTGATCGCGCCTTCTGCAACCGCGATGATCGTAAAATGCTTTCCTGCCTCTGTACGGCTCTTGATCGCACGCACTACGTTATCCACATCATACGGGATCTCCGGGAGAAGAATAATATCTGCTCCGCCTGCGATTCCGGCATGAAGTGTTACCCATCCTACTTTATGCCCCATAACCTCTACAATAAATACACGGCTGTGTGAAGTTGCAGTTGTATGGATTCTGTCAATTGCTTCCGTTGCGATATCTACCGCACTCTGAAAGCCAAATGTCATATCTGTTCCCCACAGATCGTTGTCGATCGTCTTCGGAAGTGTAATCACATTCAGTCCTTCTTCTCTTAACAGATTCGCAGTCTTATGGGTTCCATTTCCTCCCAGTACTACCAGGCAGTTCAGGTTCAACTTGTGATAAGTATGCTTCATCGCTTCGACCTTATCGATTCCATCCGGTCCAGGTACGCGCATCAGTTTAAACGGCTGTCTGGATGTTCCGAGGATTGTTCCACCCATCGTCAGTATTCCCGAAAAATCTTTTGCTGTCAGCATCTCAAAGTTCGAATAAATAAGTCCTTTATATCCATCCTGAAATCCATAAATTTCCACATCGTTTCGTTTTGAACAAAGTCCTTTTACAACACCTCGCATGGCTGCGTTCAGTGCCTGACAATCCCCACCACTGGTAAGCATTCCAATTCTAAACATAATTGCCCATCCTTTCCCTGTTCATCTTTTCCAGATCAGTCTGTTATTTTCAGTTATAATCCCTTTGTATTATAACCGATTCCTGAGTCCTATACAAGCAATAGTTCTGCTGCAAAACTGATACATACCGCATCCTGGTCTGTCATTTTGAATCACATCTGGCGAAATGCACAGCACAGATTGACTTTTTGTTCCGGAATGGATATATTATAGAAGTGAAACAGTTAGTGCAGGCATACATCTGATTTTTTGTGATCACATCAGACTCTGCACGTAAAAATTTATAAAAGAAAGTCAGGTATTCTCATGGAAAGAAATGAATTGTGCTGGTGTGGCAGCGGAAAAAAATACAAAAAATGCCATCTTATGATCGAAGAAAAGATCGCATATCATGCAGATAAAGGAGAAATCGTTCCGACAAGAGATATGCTCAAGACCATTCCTCAGATTGAAGGAATCCAGAAAAGTGCAGATCTCAATACTGCCGTACTTGATCATGTAGCTGCCCATATCCACGCAGGCATGAGTACAGCCGAAATTGATAAATTAGTTTATGACTATACAACCGAACACGGCGGAATCCCGGCACCGCTTAATTATCAGGGATTCCCAAAGAGTGTGTGTACTTCTATTAACAACGAGATCTGCCATGGTATTCCGGATGAAAATATTATTCTGGAAGAAGGCGATATCATCAATGTGGATGTATCTACCATTCTGGACGGATATTTCTCAGATGCATCCCGTATGTTTATGATCGGCAAGGTCAGCGAACGTGCCGAAAAACTGGTTCGTGTCACACAGGAATGTGTCGAACTTGGACTTGCGCAGGCAAAACCATGGAACCATCTCGGAGACATTGCAGATGCGATCAATTCACATGCAAAAGCAAATGGCTATTCTGTTGTAGAGGAAATCGGCGGACATGGTGTTGGTCTTGAATTCCACGAAGAACCTTGGGTAAGCTATGTTACACCAAAGGGAAGCGAAATGCTTCTGGTTCCGGGTATGATCTTTACCATCGAACCAATGATCAACGAAGGCAGTCCGGAATTCTTTGTTGATGAAGACAATGACTGGACGGTTTATACCGAAGATGACGGACTTTCTGCTCAGGTAGAATACATGGTCCGCATTACGGATGATGGCGCTGTCGTTATGACAAAATAATTTTCTATTACAAAAAGGACCGGATGGCGAACTGCCATCCGATCCTTTTACTATTACTATTTATCTTATATTTCTAATTCTGTTTTGCGTTTTTTCTACGTTCATCCAGTTCTTTTCTAACTGTCGGATATACCTTATCGATTCCCATAAATAAATACCAGATGATTAAAACAACGACTGTGATAGCCAGTGGCAGATATAAGAACAGACTCTTAATTGCAAAGATCGCACTGTCCGGCTGAACAGCTGCCGTTCCATTATAATTTCCTGCCGCAAGGATCCATCCAAGTGCTGCCGTCCCAAGACCTGTTCCGATTTTCTGTCCAAAGCTGGTTACACTGTAAGTAAGTCCTTCTTCTCGGATTCCGTCTTTCCATTCACTGTAATCCACTACGTCTCCAACAATTGCGAACAGGCAGGAATACAATGCCGCATGACCAATTCCCTGTAAAACCAGTCCTCCATAAATCATCGGAAGATTGACCGGTCCTGCAATTTCAAGAATAAGTCCTGCTCCATAGAACAGGAAGCCCACAAATAATGCTTTGATCTTTCCAAATTTTTTTGCAAAAATAGGGATCAGCATGATCGTAAGGATCGTTGGGATATAGTTAAATAATGTCATTGTACTGTTGATCATCTCATTGCCAAGTACATATTTTGCATAATAAATTCTTGATCCACCGGTAAGTCCGAGTGATGTATAAATAATTGCAAATGCTAATGTGATCAGAATAAAGTATTTATTGCTGCAAAGAATTTTAATAGTCTTAACCGGATGTTTTTTCTTCTTTTCAGTCACTTCCGGTTTGATCGGTTTATATCTTTCTTTTGTTCCGGCAAATGTTGTAATAAACATTCCAAGTGCTACGATCGCATAAATAATACTCATGCAGGTCCAGCCCTTCTGGCCGTTTCCAAGGAAATGTACCAGCGGAATCGTAATCACATTGATTACCAGCTGTGCGATCATTGTAAATTCAAACCGGATTGTATTCATTACATTTCGGTCATGCTGCTCGGTTGTTACCAGCGAAAGCATGGTATTGTAAGAAAGATTTGATGCAGTAAAACAAACTGCTGCAAGGAAAATATATACAAGCAGCATATAAATTGCTTTTCCGTTTGCTCCGATATTCGGAACTGTAAAAATCATAATCAGACTGACAACAAGCGGAGGTGCACTCCATAATACCCACGGACGAGCCTTTCCCCATCTGGTATTTGTCTTATCGATAATAACACCCATAAAAAGATCGGATACTCCATCAAACAATCTTGCGATCAGCATCAGGGTTCCGACTACTCCTGCTGCAATTCCTGCCACATCTGTACAGTAAATCGTCAGGAATGAAGCTACCGTTGTCCACACAAGGTTTGCTCCGATATCACCAACTCCGTAACAGACTTTTTCTCTGGTGGAAACCCGCATACCTTCTGCTTCTTTTTTGACTGCTTTACTTTTTGTTTTTTCTTTAATTACTCCGACGGAAATTTTTTCGACTGCTTCCATCTTACTTCCTCCTCTTCTCAATTTCTGAACCTACTATAGCAAATTCAGATTTTTAAAAAGGAGAAATTTTTTATAAAAAGAGGAATTTTACAAACTGATTATGTATTCATCCTCCGATATTCGTTCGGAAGCATTCCTACTTCCTGTTTAAACACCTTACTCATGTACTTGGGATCCGAAAAACCTGCCATTGAAGCAATCTGATTCAGCTTTAATTCCGTATCCAGAAGTAATTGTTTTACATGTGCGATTTTATATCGCCTTATGATCTCCGTAAAAGAAGAGCCTGTTTCTTTTTTTAACTGTGTACCCAGATACTGTTCGGTAACATGCAGTCTCCTGGCTGTTTCCTCCAGATTGATTCCGTCACTGTAGCATTCTTTAATAATAGAAAGAGCTTTCTGTACCAGAAGCTCTGCCGAAGTCTGTTTTTTTTCATCATTTTCTATGCAGACAAATAATTCCAGCATTGCATCCATGATTTCTTCCCAGAAAACAGCATTTAAAATCGTATGTAATATTTTTTGGACAAGCAGATCTTCATCCCGTAATGTTCCACACTCTTTTGCAGTATTGATCACAGCGTAAGCAAAACGGATACAAACCTCTCTGATTTCCTGCGGGCTGTGGACTTCACGTAATCCTGCCTCCATAAATTGCTGAAAGCACCGGGTAAACGCAGGATAATCCAGATGGATTACCGCACTCCTTGCCTGATTCTCCAGATCTGCCGGATAAGTAAAACGCTTTGTCCTCAGTTGCGCGATTTTTTTGCACTTGATCAATACCCGGTTGCCAAGTATTAAATGCCATCCGCATGCTTCGGTCAGCGCATTTTCAATCTCCACCAGTTCTCCCAGCCCTTGACACTCTTTTCCCGCAAATGCCCCATGATCATGGATTCTCATAGAAAAAGCCGGTACTACCGATTGCTTCAAATACTGTATAAAATTTTTTTTTGCTTTCACATCATAAAAACAGATAAAAACAGACTGCCTCTTCTCTCTCCATAACCAGCACATTTTTTTGTCCGGATTATGTTCCCGGAATTCTTCTAAAAAAAGCTCTGCTTCTTTTTGTTCGGAATCATAATACTTTCCCATAAAAAGATACATACAGTAAATTTGTTTTCTGCTGGAGAACCCATATTTCTCCAAAAGCGTCTCCTCTAACCTAGAATCCTCTTCATACTCGCCTTCTAACGCATCTTTTATGACCGTTTCAAGTGAAAGAGAATTTTTCCCTCTCTGTTCTACGAATATCTCTTCCTTGATTTTAGAAAGGGTGTTCTTCAGTTCCGTAAGATTAACCGGCTTTAGCAGATAATTTTCTATTCCGAGTGCAATTGCCTTTTTTGCATAATCAAAGTCAGAGTATGCCGTAAGAATCACAACCTTAGTCATACTTCCTCTTTCTCTTGCTTCTTTTAACATCTGCAGACCGTTCATATCCGGCATCTGGATATCAAGCAGGATCAGATCCGGATCCTGTTCTTCAAGAAGAATTAAACCTTCTCGCCCATTTTCCGCGCTTCCTACCACCTGGTATTCCGGACTGATTTTATTCAAAATATGTACAAGTCCCTCACGAATCGGTCTCTCGTCTTCAATGACTGCTATCCGCATCGTCATTTCCTCCCTGTATCGGAATAAATAAATGTACTTTCACGCCACCCGAAAGAATATTTTCAAAATAAACTGCTGTATCTTCTCCGTAATAGAGTTCCAACCGCTTTCTCACATTGGAAATTCCGAGATGATTCTTTATCTTCGTTCCTTCATTGAGTTCTTTTAATCTGACTTTCTCAATACACTGCCCATTATTTACAATGATCAGATGTAATTGTTCTTCTGCCTTCGCAGCTTCGATGGTAAGCCGGTGTTCGCCCTTACATCCGCGGAAACTGTACTTGATCGCATTTTCCACAAAAGGCTGAAGCAGCATTTTATGAATTTTATAAGTTTCCAATTCCTCCGGTATTTTAAATATCAGCTCGATTTTTTCTCCTAATTTTTCCTGCTGCAGAAGAATATACTTTTCCAGCCATACCTTTTCCGCTTCGATCGTTGTCAGTTCCCCTGCATCATTAATGGCATAACGCAGGATTTCGGCAAGCGCCACTAACATCTCACTGATTTCATACTGCTCATTTTCAATGGCTTTCCAGTTGATGGTATCCAGGATATTATATAGAAAATGAGGATCGATCTGTGCTTCCAACGCTGAGATTTCTGCATTCTTCTGCTCCAATGCAGATTGTTTCACCTGACCGATCAAATGATAGATCCGTTCAGTCATATCATTGAAGCCTTCCGATATCTTCTGTATTTCTATACTGTCATTTTCTTTGATTGCAAGCTTCTCCCTGAAATTATCTTTCTCCAGATTTTTCATCGCATCTACAATCTCATTTACCGATACCATGACTGGTTCTGTAACTTTATAGATCAGAAATACAAAAACAAGCAGCACTGCCACTGCCAGCAGCAACCAGAATACGATCTGTTCTCTGATTGCTCTCTGATATTCACTCAGCGACTGGCACAATACGATTTTCCAGCCGCTCCGGGTATTTGTAATGGATTTTTGACTGACCCTTTTCGTCTCTAAAATATCTTCCGTCCTGCCCAGTAATTTTTCATTTTCCGCTCCGACGATCCTTCCGTCATCTATCAGATATATTTCCGATCCTTTTCCAACATCCAGCACGGAACTCAGTTCATCTGCATCGACTGACAGAATCACTTCTCCCAGATCTTCACTGATATCCCAGTAATTTACTACCTTACGGCTGATATGAAACATCCTTTCTGGATTTTCATTCTCTTGATCCATCGTATAAGACAGCATCTCTTCTGTCTCCGGAACTGCAACCTTTTCAATCCAGGAACTGTTCACCGAAGAAGAAGAAAGCCTGTCATAAAAGATTCTTTTTCTATCTGCCAATACCAGCTGAATCCCGTCCACACCCTGATTTCTGTTACAGATATGTGAAAATTCACTTCGCATATTATAGGCATCTGTCTCCATAATATCAGCAGATTCTTTCGCGGTAACCGCAAGATTTAAAAAGTCTTCAGCCGTAGTGATATCATACAGAATCGTCTCATACTTATCCAATGTCATATTCAGACACTGATTTGACTTCTGAAGATCTGCCTCTGCCTGATTGTTCATATTATCAAGGGTGCTTTTTTTCAGACGCGCCTGCGATATCACTGTAAAAATAGTGATCGGAATGCATGCCGTAATAATAAATGCAGGAATCAGAATCTGTCTCAGATTTTTCTTTTTCATTTCTCTGCTCCGATTTTCTCTATCTTTTCTGCACTTTTATTCAATATTGTCTGCGGATCCTCTTCCTCCACCAGTATCTGTCTCAGAGTATCGGAAAGGGTCAGGGAAATCCGTGGCCATTCCGGAGAAATCTCACGAATCCCGGCAGCCTTATACATTTTTATAAATGTTCTCTTTTCCGGATCTTCGGCAAATTGTTGTTCCATAATATCCTGACGCGGTGCAAGAAAACCAAATGCATCAATATATTCTTTCATTCGGTCTTTATCTGCCAGAAACTTTAAAAAACGGATTGCATACTCTTTCTTTTCATTCTCCGCTACTGCCAGAATTTCTCCTCCGGCTACCGAAACCGATGTCTCTCCTCCCGGAATCGGTGCAACACCGAATTCCAGATCCGGATTTCCTTCCCTGATACTGTCAATCGCCATAGAGGAATTGAACATGATCCCAATTTTTCCTTTTAGAAACTGATTTGTCAGATCTCCCATGGTAAGAGAAATGCTCTGCAAACTCAGACTTCCTTCTTTTTCCATCTGATCCAGCAGAAGAAATGCTTTTTTACTGTTTTCTTCTGCAATTCTATACACGTCCCCTCCCATTGACCATAAGATCGGCAGAAATTCATACATACTTTCTTCTGTCTGTAAAGCAGTGATCGCAAACCCTTTTACATCTTCATTGCTGATCTTCGCCGCTGTCTCTTGAAATTCTTCCCAGCTTTCCGGAACTTCGCATCCATTTTCTTCCAGGAGTTTTTTATTATAGAACATCCCTGTACAGTTCACACCAAAAGGCTGCCCATAAATTCTTCCATCTATCGTACATGGTTCCAATGCTTTTTCGTTATATTCCTTTAATTCCGGAATAGCATCTGTAAGATCAGCAAACGCTTTCATATGATGTAGAAATTGAAAGTCCGAAGAGTCCACTACGGCAATATCCGGCATCTTTTCTTCCGACATCGCCAGGGCAAGCTGTTTTTTAAAATCTTCATCCGGAATATAAGATACTTCTATCTCAATATCCTCCTGCATCTTATTAAACTGCTCTACCAGCTCTTCCAGATGTCTCTGATTATCCGGTATATCCCAGTAATGCCATAATTCAATGGTTTCTTTCTCTTTCGCTTTTGTTTCTTCCTTTTTCCGGCATCCTGCACAGCTGCATAAACTAACTGTCATGACAACACATAAAGCGCATGCAAAAATCTTTTTCACTCTATTCCAACTCCCCTTCACGGTATGCACGGAGCAGCATTTTAAGTGCCTCAATATCCTCCTTGATCTTCTTTCCGCTATCTGTATCCCGCACCATCAAACGTTCTTTTTCGGTCTCGACCAGTTCTGATTTTGACTCGATATCCTTATTTTCCGTAAGTGCCGCATACACACTCAGGAAAGGCTGGTGGGATTTGATCCGGATACCATGGGAATTGAAGATCAGTGTATACCCGGCAATTCCGGTAGTCTTATGGTAGCTCTTGCAGAAACCTCCATCAATGACCATTAATTTTCCATTCGCACGGACCGGATGCTCTCCTTTTGAAGTTCTGACCGGTGTATGCCCATTAATGATATGAGCACGCTCGGAATAAAGGCCAAACTCATGCAGAATCATATTGCAGACCTTTTCTTCTTCGTAAAATTTATAATATGGATTTGATTCTTCATACCATGTCGACTCATCCAGCACATAAGTACGCTCAAAGGTTTTCGTATTTCTTCCGGAAAGTGGAGACTTTCTTCCGCACCACAGATACCACATAAAGTCTCTGTCTTTTTCTTTCGCCTCCTTCGACCAGGCTCTTCTGGCAACATGCTCTGCATAGTCCAGATATTCTCTTCCTCGATAGCATCTCTTCCCAAATACAACGCCGTCAAAGTTTCCGCTCTCATCCAGCGGCACACAGCCGTGATACAGAAGATTATCGTTGAAGATCCGGTACATACTTCCTTTTTTATACAGGAAATCTATATGCTGTCGCAGACGGATACTGTTCACAAAAGCCATCTGAAGACCTTCCATTACATTTTCTTCCTCTTCGGTCAGCTGATAGACTTCTTCCACGCTTTCAGCTGCAAAACTTACAGTTGGAAATTCTTCCTTCTTGATCTTATATTCTTTTCCGCCAATTTCAACAACCTGACGTTTCACATCCACTTTATGAAGCAGCAATTTATCTTCCATCTTGTAATCCGGATTACGCAGGATCACCTGGCCTTCCAGTTTAAAAAGAAGTACAGAAATTGCTTTCAGTGCCGCTTCCATCGGATCGATCTGCGGGTATATCTTTTCTGCAAATAAGGTCAGATTTCGCAGACTGATCCCATAGCTATTCTCCATGATCTTCATATTATCATATTTCAGATTGTTACGGATAACTGTTGCGATACAGGCTCTGCTTCCTGCCGCTGCCCCCATCCACAGGATATCATGATTTCCCCATTCAATATCAATGGAGTGATAAGTCGTAAGCAAATCCATGATCCGGTCTGCACAAGGACCTCTGTCAAAAATATCTCCGACAATATGTAGATGATCGACTGCCAGCCGTTTAATCAATCCGGCAAGCACCTCGATAAATTCATCTGCATTCTGTAGTTCAAGGAGCGTATTCAGGATATTGCGGTGATACACCAGCTGATTATCATCTTCATCCTTCTGTACATGGATCAGTTCATCCAGAATATAGGCATATTCTTTCGGCATCGCTTTTCTTACTTTTGAGCGGGTGTATTTGGATGAAAATAATCTTGCGATATCGATTAGTTCTCCTAAGATCACACGATACCACTCTTCATTATTTTTTCCTTCCTTTTTTATCATTGCAAGCTTTTCAACTGGATAATAGATCAGCGTACAGATTTCTTCCCGGTCCAGATCTGATAAAGTATCTTCAAACAACAGATCTACTTTTTCCCGAATCACACCGGAGCAGTTATTTAATATATGGCAAAATGCCTCATATTCTCCATGCAGATCACTCATAAAGTGCTCTGTCCCTTTTGGCAGGCTGAGGATTGCTTTAAGGTTAATAATCTCTCGGCAGACCGCCTGCTCAGTTGGGTATTTTTCTGCCAGAAGTTCTAAATATTTCTCGTCTCTCATTTGCGTCCTCCAAATTTATTTTACATAACCAAAAAATACATTTCCGCTGCCGCTTACCATTTGCGCCATCTCTTCAGGCGTAGCCGAATGACGTTCTCCGTCTGCCGGATCCAGATAAGCATACTTCGCATCCGTGTATCCGATGACCAGTACCGCGTGATCCACACTGAGCATTGCGATCACCGGTGTCTCATGGCTGATCGTATAGCGGATTTCTTCCGGTGTACATCCGGTCAGATCAAACCCTTCTCCACCGGTTGCTTCTGTCAGGATTTCTGCCGGCGACTTTCCGTTTTCCAGCTCTGTTGATGCATTTATATCTTCTGCGCCTTCCAGCTTCAGGATCCGGTTCAGGCACGCTGCAAGTGTACTTTCACCTTCTCCTGTCCGGAACTCATCCATATTATTTACTTCATAAATATCCGGCGTATTTCCGGACTCCCATACATATTCCTGTGATGAAGAAATGACCACACCTTTTATCTTCTCCGCTTCCTGGATCGCATAAGATGCTTTTTCATACACCCCCTGCAGACTGCCAAGTGCATATACATAATACTGATTCTTTACCTTCGGTTTGTCAAAGCTGACAACCATCGGTTTATCAAACAGTACCTGCTTTGGTTTTAAAATTTTTGCTTTGCTGTCTTTGATCCCATTTTCATAAGTAAGACGAACCAGAGTTCCCCGCAGATCATCATTGTAGGTCTCAACTGTGATATTGCTCTCTTCCTTCTCCTGATTGTTGGTAATATAATCTGCCGTTGTTGAAATATAGGTATTCTCATTTCTGTTTACCCGATTAAGTGTCATCATATTGTCTGCCACATAGCCATCCAGAATGTAAAAATCCTGTACCTCATAGGTCTTGGCTATCTCCTGTTTCTGCGTGATGATATCCACTTTATACATCGGGTACACACTCTGTCCGGATATATTGGTTCCTGCATCGCTTCCACGCAGCGTGCCATAGGCAAAATCATTCCGGATAAATCCGATCGGTTTGACATATTCGTCTCCTTCGGATGTAATATCAAAGGATTTTCCCGTCTTCAGATTCAACACGATAATCTTCTGCGACTCATTGATCTTTCCGCCCTCACTCTGGTAAGCAAGCAGATGTCCGTCTGGTGAAACCTGATACTGCCCTTCCTCCAGATCTTTCACCAGCACCTCTCTGGTGTTGTCCTTCAGATTCACAAGATACAATGTACCATCTATCATTACATAAAGATTCTCATCAGAATTGCTGTAATATACAAATTTACCCAGATCCTCTTTCATCAGATAATATCCGTCTTCACTAGGGACAAATGCTTTTTCCGTAACGGAATTTTTTTCTGCGTCAAAATAATAGACTGCTACACCTACCTGCCCTTCATGTACACCGCGATTCATATAACCCACTACAGTAAATGTGGTATTGCCTTTTTCATCTACTGAAATCAGGCGGATATCATGCAGGTCGCATAATGTACGCACATCCATGTTTTCCGCATCTGCGAAGCCGAATACCAGTGACATTTCATCCTCTTTTTTATCATAATGCCAGAGCTGGTTATCCTCTATAAATGCTACAATGGTTCCATCTGTATTAGTCTCATACTCCAGGTCCGTCGGCGCAATCCCAACAAGAACACCTTTCTGGTTCAGCGCAGTTGTCTTACCATCAAATCTCTGATTCATCGTGCGATCATAATCAAGCAGATACTGTTGTGCATCTTCCCCGGTGCGGATCCGGAAGAATTCCTTTACACTGTAAAGCCGATCAGCATAATCAGTATCCCCGGTGCACTTTACCTGGTATTTGAGGACAAGTGATGTGTAATTCTCATTGCATTCCTTAATTTCCCAGTATACATTTCCCGATACCTGCGGTGCAAGCGAACCCCATGTCACCTGTGACTGTGTCGATGCAAGTGTAACCTCCTGATAGGTGGAGCTGTCCTCACTGGAATCTGTTTCCAAATAGCTTTCGACCTTATCACCCTGATTTTCGAGTGCCGCATTGTGGAAATCATTTGCGAAATCCAGGCTTTTCTTATAGTTGCAATCTGCCGAATTCTTGATCCTGGTATAAAAATAAATATTTTGATTATCCAGGTACAAGGTTACTTTCAAAATCCTCTCTTCTTTCAGGATCTTCGTATTCTTGAAATTTAAAGTTACTGTATCCTGAACATCTTTAATGGTTCCCTCCTGAATACATTTTTTCCCATTCAGTGTATATACCTGCCAGTAAACCTTCTGGATCTGGTTATCATATTTTGCAATGTTCATATCCAGCTGGTTATTTGTGACGGGTGTCAGTGTATCACGCATTGAAGTAAGCGTCATATCGCTTTTATATCCCGGCAGTGAGTTCACTTCATATCCTTCTGTCGTAAAGGATATTCTTGGCAATGTCGCACCTCCCATATCTGCACTCATATCAGTGTTGCCTCTGTTCGTCACATAACTGGATACGATAACTGCAAGAATAAATACAGTAGTCAGTACCCCTGTCTTTATTGCTATCTTTTTAAACATTGTAATTATAGTCCCCTTTATCTTAATCTGCTAAATTTATACTCCTTTTTCTCCCTCTTCATTCTGCTGATCCAATAATCTCCCCAGCATTGGATCGATGTGAAGCATTTCTTCACATGTGCGGATTGCCTCTGTATTTTTTCCTTTATTTCCCGTGTAAATGGCCCGTATCAAAATATTCTTCGGTGTATGCTCCATATCGATAAACTCCAGGATCTGTGTGTCATATCCCTCCCTCTTGAGATATTCTGCACGCATAGCATCCGTGACAAGAGCTGCCATTCGCTCTTTGATCAGTCCGTAAGAAAACAGCGGTGCAAGTGTTTCATTTGCAATCTGACGGTTCACTTCATGCTGACAGCACGGAACCGAAAGAATGACCTTCGCTTTCCAGCCAACTGCTTTTGCAAGTGCAAAATCGGTAGCGGTATCGCAGGCATGCAGCGTCACGACCATATCCACTTCATCAGAGCCGGTATAATCTGCAATATTTCCTTCCATAAACTTCAGTTTTCTATAGCCATATTTTTTTGCAAGCTGGTTGCATGCATAAATGACATCCGTCTTCAGATCCAGTCCGATGATCCGGATATCATAACCTTTTAACTCATGCAAATAATAGTAAATTGCAAATGTCAGATAGGATTTACCGCATCCAAAATCCAGAATCGTTACTTCCCTGTCCTTCGGGAGCTCCGGAAGAACATCCTCGATAAACTCCAGGAAACGGTTGATCTGGCGGAACTTATCAAACTTTGTCCGCACGATTTCCCCTTCTTTTGTCATAACTCCCAGATCCTGTAAAAATGGAACTGCTTTTCCTTCCTCCAGGATATAATGCTTCTTCCGGTTGTGTGACAGATCAATCTCTTTGAACCTCCCGGTCTGAAGCCGTCTCTGAATCGTCATTTTCCCTTTTTTGCTGACCAGAACCTGATAGAGGAATTTTCTCGTCTCCATCTGCATCTGTTTGAATTCCTGCATGGCATTTTCAATATATCCTGCTGCTTCTTCATTCAGATTGTGGTGAAATACCTGGTTGTTCCGGTGCTCTTCGCACTGGTACAAAATATTGTCTTTATGCTCCACAGGGCGGATCTTAATCTTTACAATTCCGCCTTTTTCACGTGGATTGCTGATTATTGCTGATAAAAATTCTTTATTTAAACTCTTTTTTAAGATATTATTCAATGATTCCATTTTAATTTCCCCTTACATTTTAGGTTATATGTACGAATCCAGTTTTTATTGTAAAGCGAAATAAAATAGAGCGCAAGGGAAATTTCCCTTACGCCCCATATTTACCTGTTACTGTTCGACTTCCTGATAGACATCTTCCGTTTCTTTTGGAACCGGGAAACGGATCAGTACCTTGAACAGATCTCCGTCGAGATATAACTCGAATTTTCCCCCTTGAAGCTTTGTCAGATTCTGTGCAATCGAAAGACCAAGCCCGCTTCCTTCCGTGCTTCTGGATACATCTCCGCGGATAAATCTTTCTGTCAGCTCATCTGCCGAAATATTCAGCGGCTGCTCTGATACATTCTTGATCGTAAACTGTACTTCCTCACCTGTCTGAACCAGATCCACGTAGACCCGGCTTCCCTCCATTGCATATTTTGCCGCATTGTTAAATACATTTGCAAGAACTCTCCACATTCGTCTGCCGTCTGCGTAGATTGTTGCCGGTTCGGTCGGAAGATTCATGATCATTTTCAGATTCCTTGCCTCAAATTTTTCTTCAAACTCTGCACTGGTCTGGTTAACCAGCTCAACCAGATTCAGA
The DNA here is from genome assembly GCF_027662015.1 of Coprococcus sp. AM100_B19A. Taxonomy (NCBI): domain Bacteria; kingdom Bacillati; phylum Bacillota; class Clostridia; order Lachnospirales; family Lachnospiraceae; genus Coprococcus; species Coprococcus sp. AM100_B19A. The sequence continues at coordinate 74,905 of NZ_JAQDKN010000012.1, read as the reverse complement.
TTCATCATTTCCAGGCTGATATTGCCACTGCTTACCTTGGAAGCTTCTACCACATCCTCGGTAAGTGTCTTCAGACGATATGCTTTTTCTTCCAGAACCTGAAGATAATTCCGGATCTTCGGATCCTCAAAATCCTCTCTCTTTAAAAGGTCCACATAATTAATGATTGATGTAAGCGGCGTTTTGATATCATGGGATACATTTGTGATCAGATCCGTTTTGAGGCGTTCATTTTTTACGCTCTCTTCTACCGCCCGGTCCAGTCCATCTCCGATCTTATTGATGCTGACTGCTGCTTCAAGCTGTCCGCCTTTGAGTCCATTTAACGGAATCTGATAGTCAACCTGACCGTCTGCGATTGCTTTTACCCCTTTGATGATCCGCGCTCTTCCGATGGCTCTGCGCATCAGGCAGAAAAATGCCCCCGCCTCTGCCGCAAGCATTACGAACAGCCAGATTCCCGGCTCCCACATGGCGATCGCGATCCAGTGAACTACAACCAGTACTCCAAACAAAATCGCAGCTTTCCAGACCTCCCCCAGATGCCGGATTCCAATCCGGACGTATTTGATGATCAGACATAAAATACTGTTCTTCCACAAGGTCTTTGCCTTGATCCTTCTTACCATTCCAAGCCAGAAAGTAAGTCCTGTCATGCAAACGCTTACCGCAACAATCCCTGCAAAAATCAGTACCGATGTGCCATTGAAACCATCTCCGCTAAACCAGACTCCGTTCAGCAGACCGTAACTTAAACTGATTTCCCCGTAAATACATATCACCATAACTGCAACCGACAAAAGAATAAAGAGTTCTGTCTTCATTTTATCGACCCGATTTAACACAATGCCTTCTTCCCGGTTTGATCTGCCTGCAACAATTGTCAGCCATGCCAGAATTACAAGCATTGCAAATCCGGTTGCAATCGCAATCCAGAAGGTAAATCTTACCTGCGGTGCATACTCCTGATAAATCTTGCTCTCCTGATAAAAGTCATCCTGGATTGGATAGGAAGTATCTACCGCGAACACGCATTCGTAATTATCCATCCACATATTGCCACCGATCAGTGATTTCCACTGTGATCCGTCCATATCAATATCACTCTGGTACTCAGTAAGCTTTGGTGTGGCAACCGCATATACTCCCAGCTTTTTCATACTTTCCAGATTCTTTTCCCATTCATCAAATCTCTGATATGCAAGACGGTTGGTATAAACTTTTTTATTGTCCAGATCTACAATCATATATGCAAGATTGGTATTACCTTCTTTATATTCTTCCGTTACATACTGCCACGTCAAAAAATTATCCCGTACACTGTCCACAGTATTTCCAAGCATGGACATCGCATCACTTAACTTGCCGTTCCATCTGGAATCCTTGTTCACAACTTCCAGAAGATTCTTCGCGCCCACCGGTGCACAGTTTTCGGAAACTTTTTCTCCGTCATACCGCCAGCACTTTGTGTAGACCTGGCGATTTTCACTGTCCAGAATATTGCGGTAAATACTTGCGGAGTTCTCGATCCAGTCATTGATCAGAGAATCGATCACTTCTCCGGTGCTTTCCAGTGAATATTCATCTTTTGCCTCATCCATATTACCAAACTGAAGGTTCCCGTTTTTAAATTCTCGACGAAATTCTTTTTCATAGTAATAATGGTAGGTTCCGTCATCCTTCTGGCAGACGATGATCTCATCATCATTGTCTCCATCTGCCATCTTGGTCCCGTCTGCGTAGTACATCTCCTGATCGTTTTCCCAGTAATTCACAAGATCACCAAGACGGTATGCAAGCCCATTTACATTTTCATTTGAAATCTTACGATCTGAATCATATTCTTTCAGATCTACAATTCTGTTTTCATCATATTTTCCTTCTGTTTCAAAATTGCTGTCGTATCCTTCCGCAGCTGTAATATCATTTGCAGCACTCATCAGCTTGTCGGTAAACCCTTTTGACTGTTCATACTTCTTATGTGGCTTTTCAAACAGGATTCCTGCCAGATTATCGCCCGGATAACTGAATGTAAAAACCAGACATGTGATCATCACCACCGCTAAAATATGCTCCAGTACGATCAGGATTCCTTTACATGGTGCGCTCTGATACCATTTGTTATTCATAAGACCTCCTAACCGATCTTCTCTACCTTATATCCGACACCCCATACTACCTTCAGGTAACGTGGCTCTTTCGGATTGATTTCGATTTTCTCCCGGATATGGCGGATATGTACGGCAACGGTATTGTCCGCTCCGATTGCTTCTTCATTCCAGATATTTTCGTAAATCTGATTGATAGAGAACACCTTTCCCTGATTTTTAACGAGTAACAGTAATATATTGTATTCAATCGGTGTCAGCTTCACTTTTTCGCCGTCCACAGTCACTTCTTTCAGATCATCCCTGATCACAAGTCCCCCGGTCCGGAACTCACTCTGGTTGTCAGATCTCGCCGTACTTCCAAGCTGGGTGTAACGTCTGAGTTGGGATTTTACCCTTGCCACCAGCTCCAACGGATTGAACGGTTTGGTTATGTAATCATCTGCACCGATATTCAGTCCTAAAATCTTGTCCGCATCCTCTGATTTGGCGGATAAAATAATAATCGGGAGGCTCATGTTTTCCCGGATCTTGAGTGTCGCCCGGATTCCGTCCAGCCGCGGCATCATCACATCCATGATCAGAAGATCAACTTCATTACTTTTCAATACCTTGATCGCTTCGTCGCCATCATACGCCTTCAGGACTTCGTATCCTTCCTGCGTCAGGTAAATATCTATTGCTTCTACAATGTCTTTATCATCATCACATACTAATATTTTCGCCATCTTTTTCACCTCCTCTATACTATACAAGATTAGCAGAGATTTTTTAAGAGATAGGGCGGGATTTTCTTAAGATTTTTTTGAGATTTGAAAATGTGGTGCGAGATGATCTATATTTGTCAGATACAGATTCTTGTGCAAGCACCAATCTGCACCTGACTCATCATATACGCAAAAAACTCCCGGCAAGTTTTACTTTACCGGAAGTTTTCTCTTGTGAGGTAATATTTATGATTTCTACTTTTCGTCTTCTCTGTGATCTGCTTTTATATTGCGGTATCCTGCGATCAGTCCAAACCCGATCAGTCCAACACCAACTATCAGAAACAGAATCGTCGCCACGATCATAACAAGCTGTTCATTACCATGACTTGTGGAAATCGCCCTGAACATCTGGTATGCCAGTGTCAGCAGATAAAACCCGGCCATTGCATAAATCGCCAGTCTTGCATTTTTCTTCCATCCGTCATTCTCCGGCATCTTATTCTCGTCCATAACATTTCCCAGCCTTTTCTTTTTATTTTCTTACCAGATATTTTCTCATATCAATTGCACATGCGATCAGAATAATCAGACCTTTGATCACATACTGCATATTCTGACTTACTGCCAGGAACTGCAGTGCAACGAAGATGATTCTCAGAATGAACACCCCTAAAACAACGCCGCTGATCTTACCGGTACCACCTACAAAAGATACACCACCGATTACACAGGCAGCAATCGCATCACACTCGTAGTTCAGACCTGTATTTGCCTGGTTGGAACCGATACGTGCAGATTCAATGAATCCAGTGATACCATACATGCATCCTGCAAGTGTATGTACCAGAATGGTTGTTCTCATAACATTTACACCAGATACATTGGCAGCTTCCGGGTTGGAACCAACTGCGAACATATTCTTTCCAAATGTTGTCTTATTCCACATGAACCACATGAATACAACTACAACACAAGCGTACCATACATAGTTCGGGATCGGAACGCCACGGATCTTTAAGAAACTTCCTGTTACAAAATTCTTAAAGGATTTGTCCAGTCCGGAAAGTGGCTGTCCGTTGTTACCGTTCAGCATAATGTACATCAGAAGAATTCCGTATACGATCAGCTGTGTTGCCAGTGTTACAATGAATGGATGTAAGTGGAATTTCGCTACGAAGAATCCATTTACCCATCCAACAATACCTCCGACTACGATTACGATCAGAATAACCAGTGGTATCGGAAGAACCGGAAGATCCGGGAAAATTTTGGTTGCATAAGTTACTGACTGCAAAAGTGATGCAGAAATACATGCTGTAAGACCTACAACACGTCCGGCTGAAAGGTCTGTACCGGTAAGTACGATCGTTCCTGCAATACCACACGCGATCGGAATGTTCGCTGCAGACAGCGAGATAATGTTAACAATAGATGCCACGCTCAGGAATCTGCTGTTCTGTGTGTAAGTGTAAATAACTGCGATAATGATCAGAAGATAAATCGCATTATTGATAAGTCCTTCTTTCCACGCTTTTGCCTTGTCTGCGGAATCCAGTGCTTTGTATTCTGCATAGCGTGATTTTATATTTGCAAATGCTTTCATCTGGGAAGCCTCCTTCTTTTTGTTTGAAAATTACACATACTTTGCTGCGTAAGTCATGATCAGTTCCTGCGTCGCCTCTTCAGCGTTAATCTCTCCGGCAAGTCTTCCACCGGACATAACCATGATACGGTCACAGATTCCGAGAAGCTCCGGCATTTCTGAAGAAACTACAATAACTACTTTGCCGCGGTTCGCAAGATCGATGATGAGCTGATAGATCTCATACTTTGCACCGACATCGATTCCTCTTGTCGGCTCATCCAGAAGCAGTACTTCCGGATCGGTAAGAAGCCATCTTCCAAGGATAACCTTCTGTTGGTTTCCACCGGAAAGTGCACGGATCTTTGTCTCCTGCGACGGTGTCTTTGTCCGCAGCGCATCAATATATTTCTGCGTATCTTCTTTCATGGATTTTTCACTCAGATAAAATCCTTTTTTGTGTCTCTTTAAGCTGGAGATAACGGTATTTTCACGAATGTTCAGGATGCCGAAGATACCGGTTGCTCTTCTCTCTTCTGTCAGAAGTGCAAATCCGTTCTTGATCGAATCCTGTGCATTCTTATTGCTGACTTGTTTTCCGTCAAGTTTTATCGTTCCTGATTTCCTGGTTGCAATTCCAAAAATTGTCTCCAGAGTTTCTGTACGCCCACTTCCGTCAAGTCCGGCAATTCCAAGAATTTCTCCTTTTCTTGCTTTGAAGGAAACATCATTCAGGATCGAATACATTCCGGAAAGGTGTTCCACTTCAAGCGCTACATCGCCCGGTTTATTTGTCTTTGGCGGGAACTGATTGGTAAGCTCACGTCCAACCATCAGGCGGATGATATCATCCATCTCCAGATCATCTGCTTTCTCTGTTGCTACCCAGGTTCCGTCACGCATGATCGTGATTTCATCTGAAATCCGTTTGATCTCTGCCATTTTATGTGAAATGTAAATGATTCCGCATCCTCTCTTTTTCAGCATCTCAATGATATCAAACAGATGCTCTACTTCCTGCTCTGTAAGGGAAGAAGTCGGCTCATCAAATACGATGACTTTTGCATTCACAGATACTGCTTTTGCAATCTCTACCATCTGTCTCTGTGATACCGGCATCGTACTCATGATCCTTTTCGGATCTACATCAATTTTCAATTCTTCAAATACTTTTTTTGTGTCGTCATAGATTTTTTTCTCATTTACCATAACGCCGCCCACTTTCGGGTAACGTCCGAGCCAGAGATTATCCATGACGTTTCTTTTGAGCGCCTGGTTCAGTTCCTGGTGAACCATTGCAACTCCATTTTCAAGAGCTTCTTTCGAATTCTTGAAATTAATCTCTTTTCCCTCCAGCTCAATCTTGCCACTGTCTTTGTCATAAATTCCGAAAAGGCATTTCATCAGTGTTGACTTTCCGGCTCCATTTTCACCCATCAGTGCATGGACAGTGCCTGCTTTAACTGTCAGGGACACATGATCTAATGCTTTTACGCCCGGAAATTCTTTACAGATATCCGTCATCTGCAGTAAAACATCCTGTTTCATAGCTGTCCTCCTGTCTCTCATCTTCTAATCTCGCATACCTTTCGAACCTGCCACTATGCAGTTCCATCCGGCTGCGTCACAACTTTAGAAAAGGTGGCTGGCCAACCACCTGGCCGCCACCTTTATTTTTTACATTTTTATTTTCCTGAGTATTCCTGGTAAGGAATGAAGATCTTGTTGCTTACTTTATCAGAAATGTTGTAAGAATCTGTTCCATCCATCAGATCTTTTCCATCTGCTGCATTCTTAGCAAGATCTGCGATACAAGCTGCCATACCATCTGCATCCTGTTTAACAGTTGCTGTCATCTTGCCATCTCCGATCAGCTGTTTTGCTGCATCTGTAGCATCAACACCAAATACCGGAATCATCTTTCCGTCTTTGCCTGTTCCAAGGTTGTATCCCTTATCATTCAGAGCAGAGATTGCGCCTTCTGCCATACCGTCGTTGTTGCAGATAACAAGCTCGATCATGTTATTGCTTCCTTCGTTGTACTGGGAAAGGTTGGTTGTCATATAGTTGTTTGCTGCTGTTGCACTCCAGTTACCATCCTGGTCAACCTGGTATTTGTCACTGTTAGAAGCATCGAAATATTCCAGTGCCGGTTTGCCAGCTTCTGTGATGATCTTGTCTGCATCTTCTACAGCAAACTGTGTACGGTAAATAGCTTCTGCATTTCCAAGCTGTCCCATAAACATTGCGTAAGAGATTTTTCCATCTCCGTTGAGATCCATTTCATCAAAATGTTCTACTACATAGTTACCGATCATTTCGCCCTGCATATGTCCTGCTTCCGGAGCGTCTGTTCCTACGAATGCGCACTTTTCATAGCTTCCAAGTACATCGCCTTCTGTCTTGTCATCTTCGATCGCACGGTTAAAGAAAATAACCGGGATTCCTGCTGCTTCTGCTTTTTCAACGATCTGAGAAGAAGCATCTACAGAACCGGATGTAACGATGTTGACGATCAGTGCTGTAGCACCTGTCTGGATCGCTGTATCAATCTGTTCGTTCTGTGTTGTCTGGTTGCTGTTTCCATCATAGTCCTGATATTCAACACCCATCTCGTCAAGTTTTGCATCGAGTGCTGTACGGACAGATGCGATATAAGTATCAGAATAGGTATAGTAGAATACTGCGATATTAGCGTCTGATGATTTCTTATCACTGCTTCCACCATCACTGTCACTCTTACCGGAGCCCCCGCATCCTGCAAGCATTCCAAGTGCCATCACACCTGCGAGCATCGCTGCTACAATTCTTCTTTTCATAATTTCGTTCCTCCTTGTATAACGTTTACTTGATGATACGAGTATAACAAGAAGAGAATAAAATACCCATGTGAAAAACTACGAGGGGTTTGTGAATTTCAACGTTTATATAAATTTTTACTTAATTTCGTCCATAAATGTTTCAAATGCCCAATTCTTTAAAAAGCTGTAGTCCAAATATTTTTCAGACTACAGCTTCTATACTTCCGAGCAGCTACAAACATTCCACCCGTTACTTTTCTTCAAATGAAAAGAGCGCCTTCTGGCTCTTATCATCATACATATTTTCTCTTGTCACCAAAATACTGCTGGTTGCCGTCTCTTTCTTTTCCGGCTTCTGACCATTCAGTAGTGTATTGATCTGCTCAATCCCCAGGTATCCCATCGCATATGGGTTTTGGACGATCAGCGCATCTACATTTCCTTTTTCCAGCATTCCAATGGATTTTACGTTACTGTCAAACGCAACAACCTGCGTCCGCTCTCCTGCGCCAAGTGCTTCTACCGCATCCCCGACTCCAAGTGTTGTCCATTCATTAAATGTCACGATCACATTGATCTGCGGATTGTCAAGCAACATCCTCTCGGTGCCCTCTCTTGCGTCGGTGATCGTAGACTTCACATTGATGGACGCCGTAATATTTGCCCGGTCATCATTAAGAACCGTATCCCGGAATCCCTTTTCACGAAGCTGCCCGTTCTCCGTACTCTTATCAAAATTTACGATTCCGATATTTAGATTTTCCGCCGGATTACCAAGCACTTCTTCTCCTGCCATACATCCGGCTTCATAATTGTCTGTACCAATATAGCATTCCACAGCCTCACTGTTTACCGGACTGTCCACAACCACAATTCTGATTCCTGCCTTTGCCGCACGGTCGATTGCTTCCGCATTCTTTTCAAAATCAATGGCAGAGAACAGAAGTGCATCTACCTGTTCCCGGATCGCCCGGTCTATCATTTCATTCTGCGCCTCATAATCTTCCTCACCGTCTCCATCCGGTCCTTCGCACACCAGATCCAGATTATATTCCGCACTTGCCGCACCGGCTCCCGCATATGCGGACTGCCAGAAAGAAGAATCCATGGATTTTGTCAGAAACACTACTTTTTTCTTCTCGATGACGCTATTTGTACTGCCTTCTTTTCCTTCCCAAAGTCCGTCACCCGTCAGGACAAAAAACAGAATTGCAAGTAGGATCACACCTGCACCAATTGCAATAAATGGTTTTCTTCTACTTTTTCTCATATTCTTCCTCCCTGACCTTCGGCATACGGATCGTCACACAGGTCCCTTCATCCAGCTCACTTGTGATATTCAGTCCATAATTGCTTCCAAAATAAATCTTGATCCGGTCATTTACATTCTTGATTCCGATTCCGGTACGGTCTCCCGGCTCTTTGCGCAGAATCTCCCGGCACTGTTCTTCCGTCATACCGATTCCGTTATCCTCCACCTGGAAAATAATATCTTCTCCGTCCTCAAAAATACGGATCCAGATCTCACCCTCATCGATCATCTGCTTTACACCATGATAAATTGCATTCTCGATAATTGGCTGCAAAGTAATTTTGTTACAAAGATACGAAAGACACGACTCTTCCACCTCAAATGAATAGGTAAATTTGTTCTTATACCGATAATTTTCAATCTTCAGATAACTCTTTGCATGTTCCACTTCTTTTTCGATCGGAATCAGCTCATGCCCTTTACTGATACTGATACGGAACAGCCTTGCAAGTGCCGTAACCATCTCTTCTGCATCTTCATTTTTCCCATCTTCACACATCCATGCAATCGCATCCAGTGTATTATACAGGAAATGTGGATTGATCTGCGCCTGAAGCGCTTTCAGCTCTGTTTTCCGCAGTGTGATTTCTTCCTGTCTGACCTGCTCCATCAGCTTCTGGATCTTCACAACCATGTGTTCAAACGAGTTGGATAAAGTCGTGATCTCTGTAGTTCCCGCCATCGGCTCAAATACAAAATTTTCAGCATTTTTTTCAAACCGGTGCATGTCATCGGCAAGCTGCCTTACCGGTGCTGAGAACAGTTCTGAAAATGCCCATCCGAGAAGAAAGACTGCTCCCATAACCAGACACAGGACGATCAGAAGTCTGGATACCGCACTGCTTACCTTCTCCGTAATCATTTCATCTACATAGCAGACACCTACAATTTTCCAGTCACAGTTCTCCAGATTTTTTACAGTATAGATCGCCTGTTCCTGAATATGTGTCCCTTCTTTTAAATCCATTCCCTTCTCTTCTTTTAACCCGGAATAAATGAGCTGCTGCTGTGGATGATAGATCAGATTGCCTTTTTCGTCCGCAATATAGGCATAGCCGTGCTGCCCGATCCCTACATCATCAACATAATTGGCAATGTCAGAAAAACGGATGTCAATATTTACCTGTATACTGGTTCCGTCTTCTTTCTGAATCTTCTGGTAAACGGTTACAACCCATGGATAATATCCCTCAAACAAAGATTCCACATATGGTTTGGTTATACGCAGCCTGCCATCGTCATCTTCCATTTCGGTACTCTGAACAATGCGATAATTCTCTTTCAGCTTCTGCCCTCTGTTCCAGTAACGCAGAAGCTCCCCATCTTCACCACAGATTGTTACCGCTACTACATCGGAACGGATATTTACCAGATTCTGGATATATTCCTCAGAATGATTATTCTCATGACGCATTCTCGCCACGATCCCTTCCAGTATGATCCGCATATCCTGTGTATAATTCTCAACCGTATTCTGTACCTGTTCACAGCTCTGGGAACTGCTTGTCACTGCACTTTGCTCCATTGCATTCCGGTAAATCTGAACAAAAATAAGCGTTGCAGCCACTACCGAAATCAGGACGATTCCCATTACCATTGCAATAAACACACCGGAAATAGATATATTCCATCCCTTGTGCTGATCTGCTTCTTTTTTACGCCTGTTCATGTTCCCTCCTGTATTTGTTCGGTGATACTCCAGTCAGCTTTTTGAAGCAGTGGCTGAAATAATACTGATCCTTATAACCACACAGCTCTGTAATCTCACCGATCTTCATACCGGTACACTGCAGAAGCTCCATTGCCTTTTCAATTCGTTTTTTCGTCAGGATCTCAACCATTGAACTGCCTGTCGTCTTTTTTATCAGACTGCTGAGATAATTCGGCGACACCCCGATCTCTTCACTGATGATCATAACAGACAGATCCTGTTGGGCATAGCGGTCCTGTATGATCTGCACTGCCTGCTCGCAGATCACCTCGCTGCTCTTCTTTCTCTGATCCATAAGCATTTTTTTAGCCTCCATACACAGCATTTTTATGATCTGAAAATTCTCTGCCATACGTTCCATTTCACGCATCTGCTGCATGGAATATTTTTTCTGAAGAACTTCTACACCACATTCCCCGATTGCCATATAAATAACCTTATATACTGCCGCCCCAATCTCGGTCAAAAGTATCGTACTAAGTACCAGTGTATTCTTGCCTCCATTTCGCAGCTTCTTTTCCAGATCATCCAGATAAATCTCCAGATCCTCTGCCATTCCACCACGTAAAAAATTCTCCATCGTTGCTGTAATTTCCTGTATTTCTCCCTGTTCCAATCCCGATCCGTGCTCTGCATCGGAAATGAAATAGACACTGCTTTTATCCTTTCTGGAATAACTGAGCGCATTCATCGCCTCCAGATAGCTCTCTCTGCATTTTCCAAGAGTATTCACACTCCTGCTTACCCCGACCTGACAGCAATATCCCATAATACGCTCCACACTCTGAACAATTTCTTCTACAATAATATGTAAATACTTACCCATACCTCCCGGAGTCGTCGCGATCAGCGATACCACTCTTCCTTCCAGATGGCAACTTACATAATGAACATATTTTTTCAGGATCATATCAACTGCATTTACACTGCTATAGCTTGTCTGATCCTTTCCATTTGCATCACGGATTCCGGTTACAAGCACCACATACTGCATATTATCCGGCTTCGGATTACGGATCAGCTCACATTCCTCTGCCCGCTCAAGAAGTGCCTCTTCGGACACCCGTTCATTCTGAAAGCTGTCGAGCAAAAGCGGAATAAGGAATTGCGTCTTGCGGATATCCAGCTTCTCTTTTCTTTCTTTTGTAAATTCTTCCACTCGCTGATCCATGGCTTTTTTAATCTTTATCAATTCCGCCTCGATCTCTTTTGCTGAAATTGGCTTCAGCATATAACTTACAATATTATATTGAATTGCCTGCTGCGCATAGGTAAAATCATCAAATCCACTTAAAAATGCGATCTGTACCATCGGGCGAACTTCCCTGACCGCCCGTGCCAGCTCAATCCCCGATAAAAATGGCATCTTGATATCGGTAAGGAGCAGATCTGGTTCCATCTTTTCAACCAGTTCCAGCGCGTCTGCACCGTTTTCAGCTTCCCCGACCACTTCAAAACCAATCTCTTCCCACTTTACCCTGCGAACAAGACTTCTGCGGATTTCCTCCTCATCATCAGCAACAACAACTGTATATTTCATATTTCTCCCTTTTTCACTTACTGTCAAATTTTCATCTGGTTACAGTTTCTCTTTTTATATTATAGAAGATTCATATCCACTTTTCCATAAATATATCTCCACTCAAATTTGTAAAATTCTACGATTGTATACACAACAATAGTATAAAAAACGGACAGGCTGAATAGCTTTTCAGTCTGTCCGCTTTTTACATCTTCTTATGCTGTTTTAAAAATTACATTTTTATAACGATTCAATGCAGTATAAAGGACTAATCCAAGCACACCACATCCGACAACTTCTCCGACACCAACTGTCAACATCATAAACGGAATCGGAAGTGCTACTCCATATCCGTAACGAAGTACAAACGGAACGATTACTGTGTTAGCAATAATCGGTGGTAACGGTGCAAGGAAACGGTTTTTGTTACGAAGCTGATAAGTAAAAAATGCTCCGATCAAAGTTGCAATGCTTCCGAAAATGATATCCGGCAGGATTGCTCCTCCGAGAATGTTTCCAACAATACATCCAACGAAAAGTCCAGGAATCGCTGCTGGTGTAAATACCGGAAGGATCGTAAGTGCTTCTGCAATACGTATCTGTACTTCTCCGAATGAAAATGGTGCAAATACATAAGTAAGCACCACGTAGATTGCAGCGATCATCGCTGCCTGAGTCATAAATGCTACATTCTTGTTCTTCATATGAAATTCTCTCCTCTAGTTTTGTTTTACGAGTGGAAGGTCACGAACACTCGATTCATTTTCGCGCAGCAATGAGTCTGGCATCCATGCTTGCATGGACATCTGACGAATGCCACGGAAGGCACATACTGTAAGTATATGACCTTACGCCGGGAATCGGCGAAACCCTTGTAAGACCTTGTTTTTAGGGGTTTTGTAACGGGTGTTAGTATAGCATGGTGGGGATGAAAAATCAAGGTAAGTACCAAAAAATTTACGACACTGGTAAACATTTCGTTCCCCCCTTGCGTCCTGCTGCCAGATATGCTATATTTAAGACATAAAGAGGGAAACCGCAAGCGGCTACCCGCAAATAGTGTCAACTATTACTAATGTCAGTCGTCAACTATTCCCAGTAGTTGGCGGCTATTTTCGTTTACCCTTATAATCGAGCCGACATTTTAACGTACCAGTCAAAAATGACTAAATTTTTCTCTATAAATCAGGAGCCCGGTCACCACTTTGGCGACCGGGCTCCTGATTTAAAACATAACAAAAGCGGGTGATGGGAATCGAACCCACGTATCCAGCTTGGAAGGCTGGTGTTCTACCATTGAACTACACCCGCGTGACTCTTATTATTATATTCATCATTCAACTGTTTGTCAACAACTTTTTTATTTTTTTTATTTTTTTATATTTTTTTTCGTTATTTTTTTATTTTTCCACTTTTTCTTTCCCTTACTTCATTTTGATGTTATAATGAAGAAACTTAATGTACTGAGGAGGGATTAAATATGAAAATTACAGAAGGCTACATGCCTTATCTTGGATACAAAACCTACTACCGTATTGCAGGCGAATGCTCCGACAATAAAAAACCACTCATTCTGCTTCACGGCGGGCCTGGTTCTACACATAACTACTTTGAAGTACTTGACCGGCTTGCTGATGAAGGTCGTGCAATTATTTCCTATGACCAGCTCGGCTGCGGTAATTCTTACGTAGAAGGACATTCAGAACTCTGGTGTTCTGAAACTTGGATGAATGAATTGATCGAACTCAGAAAATATCTCGGACTTGATGAACTTCATCTTCTCGGACAGTCCTGGGGCGGAATGCTCTCAATCGAATACTTATGCGATCACAAACCAGAAGGGATCAAATCCGTTATTCTTTCCAGCACCCACCCATCTGCCAAATTGTGGGCCCAGGAACAACACCGGATGATTAAATTCATGTCCCAGGAAGATCAGGACGCCATTGCCAAGGCTGAAGCAACCGGCAATTTTGACGATCCGGCATATCTCGCAGCCAATGAACGCTTTATGCTTCTTCATGCCGCCGGCGTACCAAAAGACACCGATCCTGAATGCCTGCGCCGTCCAAAAAAAATCGGAACAGACTCTTATATTACCGCGTGGGGACCAAATGAATATACGCCAATCGGAAATCTCAGCAACTACGAGTACCGTGACAAACTGAAAAATATCAAAGAGCCGGCACTTATCATCAACGGAGCCAACGATCTGTGCACTCCACTGGTTGCAAAGACCATGTATGACAGTATCCCTAATTCACGCTGGGAACTTTTTGATGACTGCCGTCATGTATGCTTCGTTGAAGATACCGACCGCTATTGCAGACTTTTAAATGAATGGATGGAGCAAAATGACTAAACCTGCTTATCAAAAATGCAGATCCCTTTGAAAATACAAATCTGCACTTAGCTCATCATATACGCAAAAGACGCATATTCCCGACAAAATTTTTGTTCAGGCATATGCGTCTTTTTGCACTTTTTACTGCTCTCTGAAAGTGATCTCACCCGTCTCACTGTCCATAGCTTCTACAATCGCAAGTGATTCCAGCGGATATCCAAGGTTGCGGATGATTCTTCCGCCGGACTGGAATCCTTTTTCGATCACAATTCCAATTCCCTCTACAGTTGCACCTGCCTCTGTAACCAGCTGAATCAGCCCCTGCAGCGCACATCCATTCGCAAGGAAATCATCAATAATGAGCACATGATCTTCCTCTGAAAGAAATTTCTTTGCTACAATTACCTGGTTCTTGCATTTGTGGGTAAATGATTCGACTTCTGCTACATACATCTCCCCTTCCAGATTGATGCTCTGTGTCTTTTTTGCAAATACAACCGGTACATGAAAATGCTTGGCTACAATACAGGCAATCCCGATACCAGAAGCTTCGATTGTCAGGATCTTGTTGATATTCTTATCTGCAAATCTCTTCTTGAATTCCGCTCCGATCTGGTCAAATAATTCAATATCCATCTGATGATTCAGAAAACTGTCCACCTTAAGAACATTTCCCTCTTTCACGATTCCATCTTTGACAATACGTTCTTCCAAAAAGTTCATCTTACGTTCTCCTCTTCCTTTAATATTCCATGTATTTTTTTCATTGTATCAGTCTGAGCCATGAAACGCAACCCTCTGCGCTATTTTACCAGAATCTTATAATCCTTTTCAAAAATATCGCCCGGTTCCAGTTCATTCCCCCACTCCCTGTTTTCCAGAATATGGTCAAAATCTTCTCTGTCACTTCTTCCATACCATGGCTCAATGCATACGAAAGGTGCGTGTTTTTTTACCGGAGACCAAATTCCAAAAAGCGGTGCATCAAATTCTACTTCCAGATAAACCTTTCCATCTGCATCCGCAAGACCGATCCTCTGTGCCTGATGATTTTCAATAATAAGTGCATCCTCATCAAATAAATGTTCCTCAAGCTTCAGACATTTTCCGAAAAGATTTAAGATTTTTGTCCGTGGACAAAGTGCACCTTCTTCATTCACGATGCTGCTCGTGAGCGGTCCTTCTGTATCAAATATTAACTGACAATCCTCCTGCTTTTCTCCTTCTTTCAAAGGACAGTTAAATGCCGGATGCCCTCCGATCGAAAAATACATCTTCTTATCATTTGGATTTTCTACTTTCCACATTACTTCCACCTGACGTCCAGAGAGTCTGTATCCTACTTTCAGAATAAAATGAAATGGATATTTTTCCAAAGTACTTTCTGTATCTTTCAGTACAAACCAAATCTCTTCTTCTGTCTGGCTCTCCAGATCAAATTCCATGTCTCTTGCAAAACCATGCTGTGACAGCGTATATGTCTTTCCTTCGTATACCGACTGCTTCTGCGCATAATTTCCTACGATTGGGAAAAGAACCGGTGATGTTCTTCCCCAGAACTTTGGATCTGCCTGCCACAGATATTCCTGCTCTGTCTTATTGTCTTTTAGCGATTTCATTTCTGCGCCTGCTGAAATAACAGTCAGTGTAAGTTCTTCATTTTTCAGTTGATATGCTCCCATTTTTATGCCTCCATTCCTTTCTGTATCTACTTTTCTGCCTCTACGCCGGCAAATTGCGTATTTAACAGAATCCCGGTTAAACAAAAAGCAGGAGAAATGCTGTAAATTCAACGTTTCTCCTGCTTTTCAAACACTGCCGCAGACCGGAATCGAACCGTTTTTCTTAATCTCAAATACTGATAGAAAGGGGCTTTGAAGACTTCATCACGGTTGCGGTGTTCAAAAAGTGTTCAAACGTTTGTCGCATACAAACTAAAAAGTTGTTACTTTCTGCATAGTGTATTTTCTAAAATGATAATTACTACGACATCAACCAAAATAATCCCCAATGCAATATATACAAAAAATGCAGGCAAAATATTTTCAAGCAAGCCCATTGTCAATGCAAGAATTGCTATAATAGACATTCCAATTCCCATTGTTCTGCATAACTTCTTTTCATCATATTTTTCCTTTTCTTCTTTTGAAGCCGTATTATATCCGGAAATAAACCAACTCCCGTGTCCAGAAAGTAAAATAATAGAAAATACAGCAAATATCACAAAGACAATCCACACTATCCAATCAGAACCTGTTGCTAAATCTACTAATTTCATTTATAAGCACCTCCTTAAATTCCGTTTTTCTTAATTCGATAAACTTGAATTTATACCCGGTACTTGTCTCGATTTATAGTCATATCAACCAAATGAAATACAAGTAAGATAATAAAAAAAACGGAAACTATTATTATTCCTGCGCCCAGCTTGATAAAATCAATTATACCGCCAAGACAAAAGAGCATTGCCCATGTCTTAATCCGTTTTCCAGTAACTCTGCATATTTTCTCTGTGTTTAATCCAGTATAATCTCCTGATAAAAACAGCACACTTCTTTCTGTATTCCTTGATTTGATAAAAAATCTTCCAACAAAAAAGAGAACAGTTGCCATCAGTAAATCAATAAATATAATTATTATTTTCATTTTCAACACCTCTAATTCTAAGTTCACAACTTCAAATTGTTTTAATTCTTCTCAGTTCCACCTTCTTTCCCTTCGGACAAGAAGTATCCCTCGCTCAAAGAGCTCGGTCAATTCAAATCTTCTATTGCTTTCAGTCTCTGCTGAAGACTGAAAGTTACCTTCGCTTTACTATTTCTAATAGTTTTCTCACATAATCATTTGCGTGGTTTATTGAAAACTCTCCATGATACATATTAGGAAGAACTTGTATAAAACTATCCTGCAATTTTTCATGAATGATTTTAGCGGATTTTTTCATTGATTGCTTTTCTTTTTCTCCAACATAAATTTGAACGGTTGCTTCACACTCTCCAATGCCATCTTTTAGTGAATATACTGAGTTTTCCTGTAAAAAGGCAATCATATCACTCTTTCTAATAGCACAAGTATCTTTGTAATATTCATCAAACAAATTCGACTTTATTCGTAGTGATTTGAATTGCAATTTTGAAAACCACTTATACTTTATTAAGCCATAGCAACTTCCAAACGCCGGTTTAATCATAGAATATGTAAATTTTGAAGGTATCACAAGTACACTTTCCACTATTGCATACTTACATATATCTTTGCGTTGAGATAAAATTTCAAGCAAAATCTGCCCTCCAAGCGATAGTCCTCCCATCATTAAAACAGAACCGCCCAATTTGCTATTTACAAATTCTATAATATCCAAAGCATTATTCTCTATCGTTGTAAACTGCTTATCACATCCTGCATGACCATCTAATATAGGCAAAACCACATGATAATCTGTTTGAAGTCTTTCAGCAACCTCTTTGTAATTCCACCATGATAAACCGCCTCCGTGTAAGAGGATAATTACATCGCTGTTTTCTTTTCCATATTCTACATAATTCAACCTCTTTCACCTCACTGTAAACTTCCGATTTTCTCAATTCTCCAAACTTGAATTTACTTTAATAAATATTTTTCAAACGCTTTATGATTATCAAAGTGGACTTCTCTAAAAAACAGAACTAACCAAATAATATAGGTTGGTATAGCTATATATGGGGTTAAAAAGCAGGATAATAATGCTCCTGCCAACATTATAATAGCCCACATAAAGCACTGATTTCTTATATCACGAGAGATATGAGCTTTATCATACAATGCCTGTTCTTCTTTAGAAAATGAATTAAATCCTGAAACAAATTTTGCTGCTTTTGCCTTAAAAATCGCAAATAAAACACCTATAATCAGAAATGGTATTACCAAAATTATACACGACCAAAATCCTATATTCATAATACATACCTCCGCTTCAAACTTTGATTTCTCTGTTTCATGTTATTCACAGTATAATTCCATTTTATAAAATATTCAATTAAAAAGGTATGCGAATATTTTTTATTTCCGCATACCCATTTATCACTTTATTCTTTTACATATCGAATTAACTCACCAATTTCACATTCAAAATAGTTGCATAGTTTACAGATTAAATTTGCATCCAGTCTTTGAAATTCATTTCTGCAATATCTATTGAAATTTGACCTTGGGATATCGAGTTCCTTACAAATCATATTCTTACTGATACCTTTTTCTTGTAACAGTTCTTCTATTCTTAATTCTAAATGTCCATAATTCATGTTCCGCACCTCTACATAAAGTATATTTATTAAATCTTTATGTAGTAATTCACTATATAGTGAGGTACTATATAGTCAGTCCCTTGTTAATAACACAAAAGAGGTATGTACATGAAAAAGAAAATCATAGCAACAATCACAATGCTCTGTTTACTGACCGTTCTCTATAATTATCTCAGACTGCCGGACTATCATATTACTAACAGCATATCCTTTAGCAGTGCAGATACCAGAGATACTGAATTGACTGTAATTGTTTACAAATGTTGGGAAATTGATGGATTAATCAAAGACATTGAAAATGAACATAACAAAATCAATGGTACGCCTACCACCTTGGAAATCAAGCTCTATTATCCAACTTATTACTTGCACAATAATAGCAAACCATTCCGAACTACAACCATTGAATATAATAAAAAAGAATAGCACTCTATTACTGCTTTTGAAGTAGTATCGGCTATTCCCTCTCCTTATATTCTTTTGTTCGTATTTTCGCAAACTAACGTTCCGCAAGGATGCCCAGTGCGACGGTTCCTAACAGGGCGGCGGGTCGACTGGGCAAGTGGACGGCTGAAAAGCATTTTCTACTCAACGACATATTTAACGTTTGATTCTCTCCGTCCCTCATATTTCTCCTGTGCCAACAGTTTATCAAGAAATTCTGACACTTCTTCCATGTCTTCACTGTCTATCAAATCCAGTTTTATCAATACATCAAGGTCTGTCTGATTCTTCGGTTGTATTGAGATCGGCTGAGATGTATCCACAACCACTTTCAACTGTTTTGTCTTATTTGCTGTTTCAATATCCGTAGTTAATCCCATAACGTGGCTTTTACTCACGCCGAATATCTGTGATAATTTTTCCCATATAGATTCATCTCTCGGCGTTCCGTTTCCATTTTCATAGTTCGTAAGCATACTTTGTGAAATGCCTAATTCTTTTGCAAGTTCCGCAACGGTTATATTCTTTTCTTTCCGCAATTCTTTTATTTTATTCATAGCGAACCTCCTTTATAAGCACATTATATTTCATCAAATTTTCTCTGTCAATCTTTTTATCGGATATTCAGATATTTTCTATTGACATTCTGCAACGCTTGTTTTATCATAAGATTATCTTAATATCTGATAATCAGATATCTGTAAGGAGGTGAAACGATGATTAGAGGAAATGACTTTATTTTAAATCCAGACAAACTGCAAGAGGAATTTCAGTTAGTAGAAGTTTCCGACTGGATAGACTTTTCTACAAAAGAAAAATTAGGATTCTACTATACAGTTCTTCTTCCAAAATTAAAGTTTGAGAAAGTCAAAGTAGGCATTAAAGCCAACACAGCGATTGTTACCAACGAGGAACTTGAACAAAAAGGGCAGATTCCAGTCTCATTTGATGGCTTACATACTTGGGCTAGTCTCTATAATGGACGTCTTTCTGTCAAAGCAGAAGCTTCCAATATCAGAAAAGTGGAAATGAAATAATTTCCCTACTATGTCAGCCAGTCAGTGCCGGACAACGTCATAGGTGCTGAACTGGCTGACCTCTATACTTGATATATAAAACAACATCTTCCGAAAACAATCGGAACATTCATTACAAAAATTGGGATATGAGGTGATATTCGTGAGCAAAACAAAAGAGTGTTTTGCATACAATACGAAAATCATTGAAACTCCTACTACAAAAGAAGTATATATTTACGAAAACCCTATTTTTATTCACTCGAAAGAAAAGGCAGATTTAACAGACATAAGTAACCGAAAAAAATTTGATGAAATGTCAGCTCATAAGCAATATGACAGTTTAAAACGCAAGCAGAAGCATTACGAACAGGCTCGTTGGGATATTGCCCGTATTGTTGACTGCAACTTTGATAACAGAACAAAATTTGTAACACTGACATTTAAAGAAAACATTCAGGAAATCCTGATAACCAACAGAGAATTTAAGTATTTTATCCAGCGATTAAATTATTATTTGTATCATACCAAAACCCAGTTATTAAAATACCTTGCAACGTGGGAGAAACAGAAGCGTGGAGCAATCCATTATCATGTTATTTTCTTTGATTTTCCGTATATAGCAAAAGAAAAATTACAGAATTTATGGTCACATGGATTTATTAAAATCAATCGCATTGATGTAGACAGCAAAGAAAACAGAGGTCGTTATCTTAGCAAGTATTTTGGAAAAGACCTTGATTTGAAAGAACATAAGAAAAAAGCCTTTTTTAAATCTCAAAATCTGAAAGTTCCACACGAAACAAAAGTCATGCTGACCGAAGACATTTTACATGACTTACAAAAAGAAAATATCGTCTTTCAGAAAGAATACACAAGGCAAATTTACGATACCAACGCTTTCTTATCTACTGGTTCATGCTTAAAGGACAGCAGTGTTATCTACATCAAAATTAAAAAAGAAAATCCTTGCGTAAAGGGGGAATCTTATGGATAATCCCGTTACGTTTTCAGATATAACATTATTGAATACGTTAGCCACCTGTGCTAACATGACCACAGATGAAGTCTTCAAAGATTTTAAAATTATGGCAAATAAAAAAATCTTGAAGAATCACAAATATGAAATTTATTACTCGGAATCAGAAAAAAGCTGGCGTACTTATTTACCCGATGAAACCAAACCTAACAAACGCCGTCCTGTTAAGAGGAAGAGTAAAGAGAACCTTGAAAAAGAAATCATCAGATTTTATATCGAAAAGCAGAAAGCTGAAAACCGTCAGAATGTCACACTAGAAGAATTATATGCTGAATGGCTTTTGTATAAAAGAGATTATACTTCCGTAAAAGCAAAAACAATTCAAGAATATGTATCTGAATGGAATAGATTTTTCAAAGATACAGAACTTGTTAAAATGAAGATAGGCGAAATCAAACCAATCACGCTTATCCGCTTTTTCAGAGAAGCTACAAAAGACCGACAGTTCACGCACAAGCGAGTCAGTAATGCCCGTTCTGTTTTGAATGGAGTAATGAGTTATGCGATCGAAGAAGAAATTATATCACATAATCCTGTCTCTGATGTGAATTTCAAACAGTTTACCTATAAGCCAGTAGAAGTACAAAGTGACAATGTATTTTCTCGTGATGATACGCATAAGTTATTAAATTATCTTCGGTGTATCATAGAGCCATATTCTCTTGCAATACAGTTATCTTTCTATCTGTTTATCCGTGTTGGAGAAACAAAAGCTATCCGTTGGGAAGATATTGACTACAATAACAGGCTTGTATATCTTCACAGACAGGCGACCTGTGAACGTACATTGAATGATGATTTAACATTCTCAAGCCGAAAAGTAAAAGTAGTAAATCAAATGAAAGGAAATACTTCTCATGGATTCCGTAAACAGTTCCTTACAGACGAAGCACTTAAAATTCTTCACAAAGCAAAGGAATTAAATCCAAATGGAATATATGTCTTTGAACCCAACGGCGAGATTATGACAACAGACAGCTTTAATCGCCGTTTGAAGAAATATTGCAAAGAAGCCGGTGTTCCTTATCATTCCAGTCATAAAATCCGCTTTTACAATGCTTCAACAGCTTTTGACGGAAATAATCTTACAACCCTTAGTTATTTAATGGGGCATAGTGAGACAGCTACAACATTGCATTACTTGCGGAATGTCAATAAGAGGAAGAATGACAGGCTTGCTTTTCAGAATCTTGGTATTTCATCATAAAGTGTTCAAAGGTGTTCAAACTTTTTGAAGCAAAAAAATAAGAGAAACGCTGTAAATTCAACGTTTCTCCTACTTTTTACTAATGCCGCAGACCGGAATCGAACCGGTACGGGTATCACTACCCACGGGATTTTAAGTCCCGGGCGTCTGCCAGTTCCGCCACTGCGGCAAGAGATGCTCATACGGTTTTTGCGAAAAGCATACGCGCTCTGCACTGTCTTTTCAACCTCGCATCAATGGGCGGAGGTGGATTCGAACCACCGAAGCAAATTGCAGCAGATTTACAGTCTGTCCCCTTTGGCCACTCGGGAATCCACCCATTTTGTCTCTCGACAATATCTATTTATATCATAAATAAAAGAAAAGCGCAAGGGAATTTATCCAATTCTCCTGCACTTTTTCCAAATTTTTATACCCAGAATGACCACGCTGCATTCATCTGATTTATAATTGTATTCAGATCCCATTTCTTACGGCTGTTGATCTTACTGTTCGGATCATTGATTAGTACCTTGCCCTCCTCTGTCAGCCCGGAAAGGACGATAAAATGTCCCTGGTTTGTAAAATCACCCGGTCCCATACTGCAGATGATCGGATGTCCTGCCGAAAGCTCGGACTTGAGAGTGTCTTCTGACCAGTTTGTAAGCTGTGCAGAGTTTATTCCAAGTTCTGAAGCTCCTGCAGTCATAAGCGTCCAGTCTGTTCCGACTCCATCTACATAATATCCCATATTGACACTCATATCTGCCACATACTTCGGTGTAAATGAAGTATTGCCTGTAAGTCCTGTCGCCACCATGGAAAGACTGGTCGGTCCGCATCCACCCATTCCGATATTCTCGGAACCATAAGATGCATATCCCCATACTTCGCTCCATTGGAAATATACCGGAATATGGTTCTGGATTCTGTAATCTTTCAAATCTACCGCCTGAAGTCCCTGCGCACTGAGTTCTTCCTCTGATCGTGCTGACTGTTCCGGATAATCAATCACCCACTGCAGTGCTTCCTGATGATCAAACAGCCATGTCAGCAGATCATCGGAATACTTTTCTCTGTTCAGAATGATTTCCTTCGTCTCCGGGTTTTTCTTATATAATTCGCCCAGCTGGTCTTTATACTGGTCAGAATCCAGCACCTCCTGGATTTTCTCAGCTTCTATCTCTTCTGGTGTCTTTGTTTCTGTCTCTTCACTTGTCTCTGTCTTTGTCTTGGCAGAGGATGTCTTTTTTGCAGATTTCTTTGCATTTCCACTTCCACAAAGCATCAGGATCACAGCCAACACGATAATTCCTGCTGCTGCAAGAATGCCTGCTTTATATAGCTTTCTTTTCATCCTTCGTACTTCCCGCTTGCGCCTCGCTATTTTTTTCTGGCGCTGCTCCGCTCTTTTCCTATCTTCTCTCATCATATGTCTATGGTTCTTCCTTCCTTAAACGACATCTCGTTAATGTTTGTTCCTTTTTACGCATATTTCAGCCTTACTTTAACATATTTCTTCATGAGAAAACAGTCTTTTCCGACAAGTTTAGAATTTTTTAAGTTTAAAGCTCTGTATAATTACTCTCCAGAGTTACCTCTGTTTCCTGATCTCCGATACAGATCGTATAAGATTTTCCGGAAAATCTGTGAAAAAAAATGAAACAAAAAAACCAGGCATTTGCTGCAAGTTCTGACAGCAAATGCCTGGTTTTGATATGCGCCCCGCAGGGGCGCCCGCGATTTTATTTTTATTTTGCACAGAGGTCCTTCACTACTTCCCCTGCGATAATCAGTCCAACTACAGATGGCACAAATGCCACACTTCCCGGAATATCTCTTCTCTCCGTACATTTATGCTCTGCTCCTGGCGGACAGATACAATGGTTTCTGCAGCTGATTGCCATGTCCTCGATTGGTCTGGTCGGTTTCTCTTCTGAATAAACAACTTTCAACTTCTTAACATGACGCTTCTTTAACTCCCGGCGCATAACTTTTGCAAGCGGACACATCTGTGTCTTATAGATATCAGCCACTTTAAATGCACTTGCATCCAGCTTGTTTCCGGCTCCCATACTGCTAATGATCGGCACATTCATTGCCTGCGATTTCATGACAAGCTCAATCTTTGCAGTCACCGTATCAACTGCATCAACTACATAATCATACTCATCAAACGGAAATTCATCTGCATTTTCCGGAAGGAAGAAGCATTTGTGAATCCGCACATTCACGTCCGGATTGATTTCCAGCATTCTCTCCTTCATAACATCTACTTTGTATTTCCCTACCGTCTTTCTAGTTGCAATGATCTGACGGTTTAAATTGGTCAGACATACCTTGTCATCATCGATCAGGTCAAATGCCCCGATTCCGCTTCGTACCAGTGCCTCACATACATAACCGCCGACTCCGCCGATTCCAAATACGGCAACTCTTGAATTCTTCAGTTTATCCATCGCCTCTTTGCCAAGAAGCAGTTCTGTTCTCGAAAATTGTGTAAGCATCTTCTTCTCCTTCTTCTCTCATAAAATACCTGTAAACTCTTAACCAATCCACTTCTTGTTTCATTGGCTTATTTTCAATCTTTAAGTTCCACAATCATTTCTCTTTTGTAAATATCTGTCATATCCAAAATATTTTCGTCAAAATTCGGATTCGTTGAGCACACCGCAATCCTTGCTCCATCTGTCTGATATTCTTTTAAATAATAAGTTTCCCGGATTTCTTCCGGCTGCCTTAAAAAAACCGGATCTCCCTGCTTCGGAATCTGGATCTCGCTGGTATTCAATCCCATCACAAGACCTTTGCGCGTCGCTTTTAAAAAGCTTTCTTTTAAAACCCAGTAGCGGTAAAACATTTCCGTCCGCTCTGCTTCATCTGCATTCCGGATTCTCTCATATTCAGAAGAACAAAAATATTTTTCTGCCAGTCTTTCATGATAGTTCCGCATGCATTCGATGTCGCAGCCTACCCTCTCTCCGGATACGCCTGCGCTGCACAGAACATATTTCCCAGAATGTGATAAATTAAAGGACTGCCCTGCATCTTGCAGTATCTTGTGTCTCTCCTGTATCTTCATCCAAAGATACCATGCACCCACGCTTTGAGCCTGATCCTCCCTGTGCTTCAGCCGGTCTGCTTTTTCCTGTCTGAACGCCGGAACTTTTTCATAAATTTTTTGATAATTTTTCTCATTAAGCAGATCAGATATATCTGCCAAGAAAGTTTTTACCTTTTCCATTTCCCGGATTCCCCTTTTCTTTGCCGGCTTTTACACATTTATCCGCATTTTTCACTATATAACACCTGTAAAAAATATGCAAGGAATATCCTACTGATTTTATTGGATATTCCTTTCCGGTTTTTTATCCCTTGTTAATCTTATATAGACTATGGTATAATAAATAAATCTACAGGCAAAATTAAGTTACTATAATATTTTTAATATGTATCAATTCAGAAAGGATGTGCAATTTATGTGTGGATTTGCAGGCTATTATGGCGCCGGCGATTTTAATAGAGAAGAAGTCATCGACCAGATGGGTGAACGCATTGCCCACCGCGGACCTGACAGCAAGGGAAGCTTTGTTGATGACTATGTAGCCCTTGGCTTCCGCCGTCTGAGTATCATCGACCTTGAAGGCGGATCTCAGCCGATTCACAGTGCAGATGGCAAACATGTCATTATTTTCAACGGAGAGATTTACAACTATCAGGAAATCCGTAAAGAACTGATTGAGAAACACGGATGTCAGTTCCAGACAAACTCCGATACAGAAGTTATTCTTCAGGGATACAAAACCTATGGCGAAAAAATTGCTTCTATGCTCCGCGGAATGTTCGCATTTGTAATTTACGATAAAGAAACTCACAACTTATTCGGAGCAAGGGACTACTTCGGAATCAAACCATTCTACTATGCACAGATGAATGGAAGCCTTTTATTTGGTTCTGAGATTAAGTCCTTCCTGGCTCACCCACATTTCCATAAAGAGGTCAACAAAGATGCTCTCAAGATGTACCTGATTTTCCAGTACACCCCACTTCTTGAAACCATGTTCAAAGGTGTATTCAAACTGGAACCGGGAACATACTTCACTTATGATGGAAAAGAACTTAAGAAAACAAAATACTTCGATCCGACTTATGCAAAGAAAGACCGCAGCTTTGACGAGACAGTAAAACTCATCGGTGAGACAATTCAGGATTCTGTTGATTACCATCAGATTGCTGATGTAGAAGTAGGATCTTTCCTTTCAGGTGGTGTTGATTCAAGCTACATCGCATCTACTGTAAAACCGATGAAGACCTATTCCGTAGGATTTGAAGTCGGTGGATTCGATGAGACAACCTTCTCCAAGGATCTGTGCGATATCCTTCATATGAGCAATGCAAAGAAAGAAATCTCTTCTGACGAATTTTTCGATGCTCTGCCGGAGGTTCAGTATCATTCCGATGAACCACATGCCAACCTTTCCGCTGTACCGCTGTACTATCTGTCACAGCTCGCAGCCAAAGATGTAAAAGTAGTCTTAAGTGGAGAAGGCGCAGATGAGATGTTCGGTGGATACGAGACATATATCCCAAGCAAATCCGGTGATATGTACCGCAAGATCGTACCGGCATCTATCCGTAAAAAACTCGGAGACTGGGCAAAACACCAGCCAGACAAGAGAGGACTTAACTTCCTCAAGAGAAATGCAACTTCCGTAGAAGATTCCTACATCGGCCAGGCATTCATCATGGACAACGAAGAAGCAGATGAAGTACTCTCTCCTGCATATAAGAGCAAGATGCGCTACCAGGACGTAACCAAACCGTACTTCGACCAGGTAAAAGATCAGGACGACCTTCATAAAAAGCTCTTCCTCGATATGCATCTGTGGCTGCCACACGACATCCTGCTCAAAGCAGATAAGATGACAATGGCACACTCCCTCGAACTGCGTGTACCATACCTCGACAAAAAAGTCTGGGAACTCGCCCGCAGCATCGACAGCAAATACTGCGTAGACGGCATGGAAACCAAAAAAGCATTCCGTACCTCCGCCCTCTCCCACATCCCAATGGACTGGGCAAAACGTAAAAAACTCGGATTCCTCGTACCATTCAGAGTATGGCTCCGGGAAGATAAATACTATAATAAAGTAAAAGAAATGTTCCAGAAAGACTTCGTATCCGAATTCTTCAATCAGGAATTACTGCTGAAATGGCTGGAAGATCATAAGAATAAAGTTGGAAATTATCATAGAAAAATTTATACAGTATATTCATTCTTACTGTGGTATGAACAGTACTTTGTCCTCAGATAGAGCAGTGCCAAAATAAAAGAACACGCAAATTTCATGCTCGCATGAAAATTTGCGTGTTTTTTTATTTTGATAGAGCGATAGCTCGCACAGCGAATGAACCGCCAGGTTCACGAGCTGTGGTGCACTGCTCCTCCCCTAAATCATTCGACCAACAAACCCCTCTTACCTACAACACACATCCATCCAAGGGGAACAGCGCCAGCGCCTTCCCCGCCCCTGGCACCATCCTCTCAAGCGAACAGCGCCAGCGCCTTCGCGCCCCTCTAACAGCAACTCATATATAATGTATTTTTTTGTGCAATATATTGATATTTTCGTGCATTTGCCATATAATATCTATATCATAAAAAGAGGTGATTACTATGGCAAAATCAACAACAAGTAATATCAGCATTCGTATGGACAGCGATCTCAAAGCTGCAGCCGAAGCTCTTTACGAAGAACTCGGTATGAATCTCAGCACAGCTTTCAATATTTTTGTCCGCCAGTCTCTCCGCGAAAGAGGAATTCCTTTCAAAATTACAGAAGGAACTCCAAGTAAAGAAACCGTCTCTGCTATGCTTGAGGCAGAAAGGATTGCAAAAGATCCTAACATCAAAGGATATCATGATGTTAATGAACTTTTTGCAGATCTTGATTCATGACAAAATATGAAATCAAAAATACCACTCAATTTAAAAAAGATTACAAACTTGCAAAACGACGCGGTCTTAATTTAGAACTTCTAAAAGAAATCGTCACCAAACTTGCAAACGGCGAGAGCCTGGATCCTAAACACAAAGATCATCCATTATCCGGCAATTGGGTTGGACACCGAGAATGCCACATCTTACCAGATTGGCTGCTCATCTATCGCTACGATGATGATGTCCTTGTCCTCACTCTTACTCGAACCGGCAGTCACAGCGACTTATTTAATCTTTAAAAAATAGAAGCAACTAGTCAATGGTGTGCTACCACAATTCCCATTTTAACTAGCTGCTTCTATTTTTATTCTTCTTACACCAACCCAAATGACCTCAACACATCCAGCCACATCGTAAGCGTAAACGCACTCAATAACGTCGTCATCATAATCACTCCGGAACTAAGCGTCCCCTCATGTCCCATATTCCTTGCCATAACAAAACAGCTGACCGTCGTAGCAGATCCAAGCATCACCAGAATCGCAATCAACTCTTCATTCCTAAATCCAAGAACTGCTGCTACCGGCAAAAAAACCGCACAAAATCCAACCAGCTTCATAAACACTGCCACAATTGTCGGCTTCATTTTCGATGTCGCTTTCCTCAACTCAAATGTCGCTCCCATCGACATCAGACCCATCGGCGTTGCAGTCGCCCCGACATTGGATACAACCTTATGTAAAATTGTCGGCATCGGAAGCTTAAGTGCAGACCAGACAAATCCCGCCACAATTCCAATAATGATCGGATTCGTTGCAATCCCCTTCAGCGTTTTCTTTACCAGCACCTTATCAAAAGAATTATTCCCCGGTTTAAACACTGAAAGCACCACAACCGCCATAATATTATAAAGCGGCACACTGCCGATGATCATAAGCGGTGCCATTCCCGCAGTTCCGTAAATATTCTGGATAAAAGCAATTCCAAGAAGCGCCGCACTGCTCCGGTAAGTCGCCTGTATAAATTCGCCTTTAATGCTCCGGTCTTTCCACAGCAGTGAAATCAAAGTTGATATCGTAATACTGATCGCCGTCACCATAAAACAAAAAAGAATAAACTTAATATCCCATACTTCCGAAAAATCCACGGTCGCCAGCTGTTCAAACAGCAACACCGGAAGCGGAACCAAAAATACAAACTTGTTCATCTTTGCCGCAAAGACTTCATCCATCCACCCCAGTTTTCTGAATAACATTCCAAGTAACATCATCAAAAAGATCGGAATCGTTGCATTCAAACTGAAAATTAAATTTTCCATAATCGTTCCTCATCCTACTCATTTATATTTGCATATCGTTATTTTGAACTCTTTCCAGAAACCTGTCAACAGCATTTTCTCACATCAAAAGAATGATTGAGATTTAAAACAATTTATACTATAATGAAATAACACTTCGGGGTATGGCTCAGCTTGGTCAGAGCGCACGGCTGGGGGCCGTGAGGTCGCAGGTTCGAATCCTGTTACCCCGATTTATAATTAAATTTTTACTTATCATATATAAAAAATAAGCCGGGACATTCGCCCCGGCTCAGCATGAATATGCAGTATTACATTTCCAATGCAACTATTATGAAAATTTTTTATTAGTCTTTCTGTTTGCTTTCTTCAATCTTCCGCTTGGAATCTTTCCTCACTTCATCCCGAAGCCTTTGGATATATTCCGTAAACTTACATTCTTCATTCCCATATGTCATCTGAAGATCATACTCCAACGGAATCCATGTCGAGATATCCGCCTCATTATGCTGGATCAGCGCCTCCAGCTTATCCAGTGATTTATAAAGCCTCGCCTCCTGTGTCTCCATCGCTTCCATCTCTTCAAATAATGCCTTCCATTCTGCACGGACCGGTTCCGGAAGTATATCCGTCAGCTGCTCCACCTTTTTATTCTCAACCTTTCGGTCCTTATCCGTCTTTTCAAATGCCGGAATATCTCCGGTGATCGCCTCACCCATATCATGGATCAGACACATTTTTATCACCTTATCCATATCCAGCTCCGGAAATTCATCCCCAACCAGCATTGCCATAAACGCCAGCCGCCAACTGTGCTCTGCCACACTCTCCAACCTGCCACTTGAAGTATACGAATGTCTGGTGTTACATTTCAGTTGTTCCGCTGTCTTTAAAAAATCCAGCAATCTTCTTATTTCCATAATTTTCTTCCGTTCCTCCATAATTTAATTTTCCATCATAAAATAAAACAATCGAGTAGGCTGACTCCTACTCGATTCGTATACTTTATCCACTTAACTTGTGTACCATTTAGGTAATAATTCTACTTTTCGCAGAAAATACCCTACTCTTTTTTCACTTTCTCGCGCTCTTCTATGTATTCCTGGTAAAGATCCAGCGTCATCTGCGCTTCTTCCAGCGTCTTTCCTTTGAACTTGGATACTTTTTCGTTCTCATACCACTTTTCTTCGATACATTTTCTGAGCCATCCGACCAGATTATTGATGTATGCCTGCTCCTGTGACAGCTTGAAAGCTTTCCGGATCACATCCGGCTGGTTATCGGATACCTGAAGCAGCACCTTGATCTCCTGGATTGTGATCGGTTCATTTCCAAAAATATCGGCAACTTCTAAAATCAGTTTTTCATTAACCGGAGTTTTCTTTGCAGCCAGTACATTTGGCGCAATCTCTTCGCCCTCTTCTTCTCCGGATGGCATACGCTGAAGGTCTGAATGATGGATACACTTCGGATTCTTCTTCACAAAGAAACGGATTCCTGTAACCTTTCCACCCTTCCCGCTCTTAACCGGCTCATAATCAAAGCAGATCTCGGAATACTCGGATTCTTCCAGCTCTTTTTTCGCAACTTCAAGTACTTTTCTACGGAAATTCCGCCAGTCTTCAAACGGTGCATCCTTAATCTCTGCAAGCGCTTCTTCAAAACGTCCCTGCTCAACAAGACGTTTTACTGCTTTAGATGCATTTGCATCAACTACATTCAGTGTAAATTTAAGCTCTGCGATCGTGTATGGATTCTTCGGCGGTCTCGGTACGATCAGCTGGTCACACTGTTCCCTGTCAAAACGATAATACTGGGTTCTCAGGATTTCGTAAACACGGGTTGTAAACAGGGATTTAAAAGAGCACAATACATCAAGACTCATACGGGTATAGTCTTTTTTCAGGTTATAGATATGAGGTTTCATCTCTTTAGTAAATCTGGTCGTAAACACGCCATCTCTATATTCACATTTATTCACTACATTGAACATGATGAAGTTCTCTTTTTCATCGTCCTCGATACTTACTACATGTCCCAATGTCTCTTTTGATACTTCTTTCAGACGGGAATAGATGGAGTTTCCTGTTATATGAAGATAATTCTTAACATCCTTGGTGGAAACCTTTGCGATCAGCTCACCGTCTTCTACATATGCTTTTGCGATTGCAATATTAAGAAGCTTTCTTTCAAATAATGATGTACTGGATTTACTTTCGATCAGCACATTGGACCGGGAGACCGTATCACGATCCAGCAATTGTTTCTCTTTTGGTTTTTTCTGTGTTTCCTTCATCGCTCATACCCCTTAATTGTTTTCTTCTGTATTATTGTGTACTTTTGAGGTGTATTAAAATCCCCTCTACACCCCATATAATCCCTTATTGTGTACCATTCGGGGTAACCAACCCCTTTATATTGGGGATTTGTGTACCAAAAAGGAACACCCTCCCCTAAAAAGTACCCCATAAAATGGGGTTTCTGCCTTTTTTTACGTTTTGTGTACGTTTAAGGTGTGTATTGTTCTTTTCGTGTACCATTAAGGTACCTTTTTTGATAAAAATTGTGTACCAAAACGGTACGTCTAGGTTGATTATATACAAGAACCCCCCTCTTGTAAAGCCTTTTTTTAAATTTTTTCGACACTTGTGTACAGAAAAGGTAAAATTGCCAACCCTTCAAGTACACTGCGTAACCCCGCAAAGTAAACAACAACCCCCATATATGTACACCTCTTTGCCCTCTGAAGTAAACAACCTCCCCCGTTTCCGTACACAAAATATTCCCCGAAATGCGTCAACCACGGGCTTTTTCAGCCCTCCTAATATAAACAAAGGAACTTTAATAAGCTGTTGTTATCTTTAATATATATATACATGCAAATTTTTACCCCAAAAGGTACACATCTGGCGATTTTGTGTACTAAAAAGGGGAAAATTAAAATTATCAAGTGGTTTCGCCAATGAAAATATAAACAATCATAGACAATTTCCCAGTAATTCAGTATAATTCCTCTGTGGATATTCTGGAAAAAAGTTGTCCACAAGCTTGTCGAAAAATGGGGATAAGTATCATTTTGGCAAGTTATCCACAATTTAATAGAATGAGAGGATTTTTTATGCAACGAGAAAAATTTTCTTCAAGACTCGGATTCATCCTTATTTCTGCAGGATGTGCAATCGGTCTTGGTAATGTCTGGCGTTTTCCTTATATTGTAGGAAAATATGGTGGAGCAGCATTTGTTCTTATTTACCTTGCATTTTTACTGATTCTTGGACTTCCGATCATGGTAATGGAATTTTCTGTCGGAAGAGCCAGTAAAGTAAGTGCGGCGCTTTCCTTTGACCGTCTGGAGCCAAAAGGAACGAAATGGCATTGGTATAAGTATGGAGCTATGGCCGGAAACTATCTGCTGATGATGTTCTACACAACAATTGCAGGCTGGATGGTCCAGTATTTCATCAAGATGATGACTGGTGAATTTGAGGGAAAGGATACTGCCGCTGTTGCAGGTGTGTTTTCCGATATGCTTGCAAAACCCGGAACAATGACTTTCTTTATGATCATTGTTGTTGTTGGATGTTTTGCAATTTGTGGAATGGGGCTTCAAAATGGAGTGGAAAAGATCACAAAGGTTATGATGCTGCTTCTGCTTGCACTGATGTTGATCCTTGCAGTACGTTCTGTAACGCTTGATGGGGCTTCTGAGGGGCTTCACTTCTATCTGGCACCGGATTTCCACAAAGTCGTGGAATATGGCTTATTTGACACGATTTTTGCCGCTATGGGACAGGCTTTCTTCACATTAAGCCTTGGAATCGGCGCAATTGCTATTTTCGGAAGCTATATCGACAAATCCCGCAGTCTTACAGGAGAAGCAGTCCTGGTAACACTTCTGGATACCTTTGTTGCTTTGATCGCGGGTCTGATCATTTTCCCGTCATGCTTCGCATATGGGGTGGATCCGGGAGAAGGCCCGAGCCTGATCTTTATCACACTTCCGAATGTATTTAATTCCATGGCAGGCGGAAGAATCTGGGGAGCCTTATTCTTCTTATTTATGATTTTTGCTGCGGCATCGACCGTAATCGCCGTTTTTGAGAACATTTTATCCTTTGCCATTGATTTGACCGGATGCAGCCGGAAAAAGGCTGTAATCGTCAATATCGTGGTTGTGGCGGTACTTTCCATGCCTTGTGTTCTCGGATTTAATGTATGGAGTGGATTTATGCCGTTCGGAAAAGGTTCCGGAGTACTGGATCTGGAAGATTTCCTGGTAAGTAACAACCTGCTTCCACTTGGAAGTCTGATCTATCTTCTGTTCTGTACAAGCCGTTATGGATGGGGATGGAAGAACTTCCTGAAAGAAGCGGATACCGGAGAAGGATTGAAATTCCCGAAATGGGCGAAATTTTATGTAAGCTATATCCTGCCGCTGATTGTATTATTTATCTTTGTACAGGGATATATCAGTAAATTTATGTAGGATAAGAAAAAAACCACCCTAAAAGGTACACAAAAAAAGATCATGTGTTCGAATTTCGGACGGTACACATGATCTTTTTTATATGTGCCTTGGCACATTCTTTGTCAGCAAAAAAATCTATTTAAAAAAATTTTAAAATTTATGAAAAAAAAGCTTGCATTTTTTATAGCTGTCTTATATAATAAATCTTGCGTTACGGAAAACCGAATAATGTATGCGCTTTTAGCTCAGTTGGTAGAGCAGTAGACTCTTAATCTATTTGTCCAGGGTTCGAATCCCTGAAGGCGCAGTATCAGCACTGTTTTTGATGAATTAGCATCGGGGACGGTGCTCTTTTTTTAGAATCTGTTTCTACAGATGGAGACATATGTAAAAGTAATCGTTTATTTCATTTGTGGAAAGTTACTGGATATGTGGAAAAATAAAGGAAAATCTATTTCGTGTACTAAAAAGGGGACTATTTCAGTCCCCTTCTACTACATCTTGCATAAAATATTGATTGCATCCTTGTTCAGGAGGCATTTTTCATGTTCATTCAGATAAGCTTCAGAAATTGCATCTTTTTCGACCATGCCACCGAATTCACCGGCGGATACGATGCGCTGAGCCTTTTTATTGCCGTCTTCTGTATTCGGGAAGTCTACCATCAGGTAGTAGACACCGTCATCTTTATACAGACGGCTTTCTGATGCCTGGCCGTATCCAAGGATTTTGCAGAAGTCGATTGCATTATCCAGACTTGGAAAGAGAATCTGCCAGCGAACGGTCTCTTTCTCACTGCTGTCAGGCTCAATCAGCATACCGGAAGCTTCAGAACCATCTTTTTGGATGGATTCCAGAGAATTCTCAGCCTGGCAGGAGATCGACAGCATCAGGCTCCGGTCAGGAAGAAATGCACCGTAAAATCCCTGGATTCCATTGTCTGTGTTAAGCCCAAGGACTTCTTTCCCTTTCTTGAGAAGAAGATTCAAAAATTCTTCGGTACGCTCCCTGTCCTGTGTCAGATCTTCCAGTGAGTAGCCAAGTGCGGCAATCTCTGCTTCTGTGATAAGGCAGTTCATTCTGGTGTCGGATACTTTCCAAAAAGTCATATGCTCACCCCCTGATTTGTAAAATCTATTGCTTTTGTAATCTTATTTGTTCTATAAGTTATATAACAAAACGGGTGTAGTGTCAATATATTTTCTATATTTTATGATTTTTTCAGAAATATTATTTGTTTTTCATTCGTTTGATCACTTTCAGTCGGGTAAATTCTTCCCGTTCCTTCTCTTCCAGTGCATTTGTAATCGTATATACGAGATTGTCATACATCGGAATCGTAATATTTTTCAGGGCATTTGCCCTTTTCTGTGTCTTTTTGATACTTGAAGCCAGCCGGTACGCTGCATTTTCTACCTCAGAAAGCTTGAGTGTCAGCTCTTTAACACGGCAGAATGCATCACGGGCGATATCGATGGATTCTCTGGAAGTACTGAATGCATAGGTTGGTCTGGTATTTTCTTTTTCGTACTTCACTTTCGGGATTTCTGTTCCCATAATGCTTCGCGTCTGGATGCGGATAGAATCCTCGATCGGAACTGTATAGGCAAGTTCTTCTACTGTACTGATCCCGTGCTCGATATTCGCCCTCTGAAGGCACTGATAGGCATAGGTGAAGGTTTTATCGATTTCTTCCTGAATATCCTTTGCTTCGTCGATTAAGCCCATCAGCTCGCGGATCAGAATGTTCCGCTTCTTGTCCATCAGCTCATATCCCTGTCTGGCAAGTGTCAGTGAATTTTTCGCAAGTATCAGATTTCCCTTGGTGGGAAATGAACGTGGATCCATAGACTTCCCTCCTTAGCCTTTGTAGTATACGTCAAGAATCTTGGTATCGACACGGTCAAGTTCTTCTTTTGGAAGGATTCTAAGCAGTTCCCAGCCAAGATCCAGGGTTTCCTCGATGGTACGGTTTTCATTCGGTCCCTGGCCGATATAACGCTCCTCGAATGCCTTTCCGAATTCCAGGTATTTCTTGTCAATCGGAGAAAGCTCATCTTCTCCGATAACGGAAGCAAGATTCCGAGCCTCTCCTACTTTAGCATATGCAGAGAAAAGCTGGTTTGCCAGGTCCTGGTGGTCTTCCCGGGTATATCCTTTTCCGATACCGTCTTTCATCAGACGGGACAGGGACGGAAGAACGCTGATCGGCGGGTAGATTGCCTGTCCGTGAAGATTCCGGTCAAGTACGATCTGTCCTTCGGTGATATAACCGGTCAGGTCAGGGATCGGGTGGGTAATGTCATCATTTGGCATGGTCAGGATCGGGAGCTGTGTGACAGAACCATTTACTCCTTCTACGATTCCTGCACGTTCATATAAGGTGGCAAGTTCACTGTACAGATATCCCGGATATCCTTTACGGCTTGGGATTTCTCCTTTGGAAGAAGAAACCTCACGCATGGCTTCGGCAAAGGAAGTCATATCGGTAAGAATGACCAGAATGTGCATATTTTTTTCAAATGCAAGGTATTCAGCGGCGGTCAGCGCAACCTTCGGGGTGATCAGACGCTCGACGACAGGATCGTTGGCAAGGTTCAGGAACATTGCCACATGGTTTGCAACACCGCTCTCCTCAAAGGTTCTGCGGAAGAAATCAGCTACGTCATGCTTGACACCCATTGCGGCGAATACGATGGCGAAATCCTCATTCGTGCTGCCGCCCAGAGAAGCCTGCTTTACGATCTGTGCGGCAAGCTGGTCGTGCGGAAGACCGTTGCCGGAAAAGATCGGCAGCTTCTGTCCACGGATCAGTGTGGTCAGTCCGTCAATCGCAGAAATTCCGGTGCGGATATAGTTACGAGGGTATTCACGTCTGACCGGATTTAACGGAAGTCCGTTGACATCGCGCACCTCTTCAACCGTGATCGGTCCAAGGTCGTCGATCGGTTCGCCGATTCCGTTAAAGGTTCTTCCAAGCATTTCTTCGGACAGACCGATTTCCATCGGATGTCCGGTAAGTCTGGTGTGGGTATTGTTAAGAGACATATTTTC
This sequence comes from Coprococcus sp. AM100_B19A, assembly GCF_027662015.1. Lineage (NCBI taxonomy): Bacteria > Bacillati > Bacillota > Clostridia > Lachnospirales > Lachnospiraceae > Coprococcus > Coprococcus sp. AM100_B19A. The sequence goes on along the minus strand of NZ_JAQDKN010000012.1, from coordinate 38,087 downwards.
CGTGCCTTCAAATACCTGGATGATTGCTTTGTCCTTGTAGACCTCCACAATACGTCCCATTTTGTGTTCTTTGCCGTTTACGACAAAATCTACGATTTCATCATAAAAAGCATCCTGAACGCCTTCCAGCGCGATCAGAGGGCCGTTAATGCTGCTGAGGCCTAAATATTCAATTGCCATTTTGTTTTCCCTCCTTACGCGTTCTTTTCCATGATGCGGTCATGGAAAGCATCAATGTCTGCCAGATACTGGTCAAGAAGCTGAAGATTGTCATTTGGAACATTGTATTTGATCGCAATGACACGTTCAAAAATATTTTCCTCCTTGAGGACAGACATTGGCATATTCATGGCTACCAGTTCGCGGCAGCGTTTGTATAAATATAAAATGATTTCCATCATTTTGTACTGCTTCTGCAGAGAGACACAGGTATCATCCTTGTGAAATGCATTCTGCTGCAAAAATCCGAGACGGATGACTCTTGCAATTTCCAGAACCAGTTTCTGATCGTCCGGAAGTACATCACTTCCGATCAGCTTTACGATTTCCATCAGGCTGCTCTCCTGGTTCAGAAGTGCCATGATGCGGTTGCGGTAGTCAACGAATTTGGGTGATACATTGTCGTGGTACCAGGCGGCGAGATCGGTCAGATACTCGCTGTAGCTGGTCAGCCAGTGGATCGCCGGAAAATGTCTTGCGTAGGCAAGGCTCTTGTCCAGACCCCAGAAGCAGCGGACGAAACGTTTGGTGTTCTGTGTGACCGGCTCGGAGAAATCGCCTCCCTGAGGCGATACGGCGCCGATAATGGTCACGGATCCGTCACTGCCATTTAAGTTATGCATCATGCCTGCGCGCTCGTAGAAAGCAGACAGACGGCTGGCAAGGTAAGCCGGGAAACCTTCTTCTGCCGGCATCTCTTCCAGACGGCCGGAAAGCTCACGTAAGGCTTCTGCCCAGCGGGAAGTAGAGTCGGCCATGATCGCTACGTCATAGCCCATGTCACGGTAATATTCAGCCAGGGTAAGTCCGGTATAAATACTTGCTTCACGGGCAGCTACCGGCATGTTGGAGGTATTGGCGATCAGAGTGGTTCTGTCCATCAGAGGATTGCCGCTCTTTGGGTCCACAAGTTCTGAAAACTCTTCCAGCACCTGTGTCATTTCATTTCCACGCTCGCCACAGCCGATGTAGATGATGATATCGGCGTCAGACCATTTGGCGATCTGGTGCTGGGTCATGGTTTTTCCGGTACCGAATCCGCCTGGGATTGCTGCAGTTCCACCCTTTGCGATCGGGAACATGGTATCCAGGATACGCTGTCCGGTGATCAGAGGGACACTTGCCGGGAAACGGTAGCTTGTCGGGCGCGCCTTGCGGATCGGCCAGTGCTGTATCATGTTGAGCTGTTTTTCTGTTCCGTCGGAAAGCCGCAGAGTGACAAGTGTATCTTCGATTCGGTATTCTCCGTCCGACGCGCAGCAGATTACTTCACCTTCCACATCCGGCGGAACCATACATTTGTGTACGATCGCACTGGTCTCCGGAACCTCCGCTATAATATCTCCGCCATGAAGATAATCTCCTTTGGCCACGGTGACGTGGGTATCCCATAATTTGTCGCGGTCAAGCGAATCAACGCTGACGCCGCGGGTGATAAATGCACCGCCGCCTACATTTGCGATCTGCTCAAGCGGGCGTTCGATTCCGTCAAAAATATTGTTCAGGATTCCAGGTGCCAGAGTTACAGATACCGGGCTTCCGGAAGCCTCCACGATTTCTCCCGGTTTCAGCCCGGAAGTTTCTTCATAGACCTGAACAGTCGTGATGTCTTTGTCCAGGGAAATGACTTCGCCAACCAGCTTTTCCTTTCCCACATAGACCATTTCCGACATCATGAATCCGGTGTCACCCTTCAGATAGATGACCGGACCGTTTATTCCATAAATAGTTGCTGTCTTATTCAATTCCTGCACCTCCTGCTGCAAAACTGAACTGATGATATTCGTGATCGACTGCAGCCTGGAAGCTGTGATCGATCAGAATATTACGGCCTCGGATTACAGCACGCATACCGCCCATAAAATCATATTCACTGATGGTGATCGTCATGCCGGTACGTTTTTCCAGTTCTGTCTGTTTCTCCTTATCAGAAGGAGAAATATAAATGGTCATCTCCTCGCCATCTGCAAAGCGTGCGGCTTCGCGGATTTTGCTGCAGAGATAGTCCAGATATTCGTCTGTTTTTGTAAAGTCAGAAAGAAGTTCCTTTACTTCATCAAACAGCCTGACTTTTAATTCATTTTGTGTTTTGCCAAGAGCACGTTTCAGTTCGGTTTCGGCTTTTGCCGCAGCTTGATTTACCTGTCTTCTGGCTCTTAAGGTTTCGGATTTGATACGGACCTCAGACTGTGCGGTCGCTTCTTTTTTATGCTTTTCAAATAAAGATTCAAGCGCTTTTTTGTGATTGTCAATGATCGCATTTCCTTCAGAACGGGCTTCAGTCATGACCGTTTCCTGTAAATGCGCTATTTTCTCTTCAAGCGTCATTGTCTCACCTTCTATGCCTTTCTAGTTAAAGTTTCAGTCCAATCGCTTCATTGACGTATGAGGTAATGAAATCCTTTTTACGTCCTGTTCCGTGTCTGTCCGGAATTTCGATCAGAAGAGGCATCTTTCTTTTTAACTTGATCTCATCGATGAGATCCGGAAATTCTCTTCCAAAGCGTTCCGTCAGAAGAATGATACCGATCGACTTGTCGTTCATGGCAGTTTCCAGCGCATCACGCAGCTCCTGCTTTTCATGAACTACGACACCGTCCACGCCGGCAAGCCGCATTCCGGTATAAGTATCCACGTTGTCACTGATCAGATACATTTTCATGATTACAGTCGGCTGATGATCATGAAGGAGATGATAAGACCGTACAGGCATACACCTTCTGCAAGACCTACGAAGATAAGGGATTTACCAAGGACGCTGGAATCCTCGCTGATAGCTCCAAGAGCTGCGCTTGCTGCACTTGCTACGGCAATACCGCCACCGATGCAGGAAAGACCGGTAACAAGAGCTGCTGCAATGTAACCAAGACCGGTTGCAAGGCCTGCGCCTGAGGCAGCGGCGTCTGCCGCATGTACCGGTACACTTCCAAAGAGCATGATCCCTGCTACAAGGAAGGTTCCAAAGTAAGAAAGAACATTGAAGGCAAGTGCACATTTATAACGTCCTTTATTTTTTTCTCCGAGCAGGTAATATCCGAATGGAATGAAAATGCTTAAAACCAGTGCGGCAATGAGAATAAGTTTAGTTGCTAAAGTCATGATAATTTCCTCCTAAAATGAAAAACTAATTTTTTGCAGTACCTGTATAAGGTTTAAATTCGCGGCCGCTGCCTTTGTAGAAACGGCTGAACATCTCGTAATAGACAAGTCTCAGGACCTGGATTCCAACGATCAGTCCTTCGAATCCACATACAAACAGGTTGCCGAGTACGATCACTACCCAGTTAATATGCCCGCTTTCGGCACCGGCAAGCATCAGTACAACCTCCATGATGGAAGCGTGGCTGACTGCGAATGCACCGATACGGATAAAGGAAAGCGTATTTGAAAAATAGCTGAGCAGGGTTTCAAATAATTCAAAGAATGCCTGGGTGACAAACATTGCTTTGCTTTGTTCCATTTTTTCGGTTTTCTTTTTGATCTTGTTCGTCAGCGGCTCTTTCAGTGCGATCAGAAGAAGCGGTACTCCGAACATCACTGCAAGAACGATTCCACCCGGCAGAGAGTGACCTGTCATGAAAAGAACGATGCAGGTAACTGCTGCCCCGTAGAATATCAGCCCTGCCACGCCGTTTGCATCAAACCAGGTTGCTTCGGTATCTTTGGCACGGATGCCGTTGATAATATGGAAAATCATAGAAATCAGGATGATTCCCATACCAAAAGCAATCGATACGATAAATACAGTATTCAGCTTTCCGATAAACGGTAAGGTGGTCATATGATTGATTGGTCGGATCCATTTGGCTTCTATAATGTCTTCAAATCCAAACACACTTCCAAACATAAATCCAAAGAAGGTGGAGAAGATTCCGGCAAGTGATACGATTCCGGCAAGGTTCATTTTCTTTGTGAAATACAGGATCGCACCGCCGATAAAGAGCAGCAGCCCCTGACCGATATCCCCGAACATGGCGCCGAAGATAAAGCTGTACATGATACCTACAAAAATGGTCGGATCCATCTCACCGCTCTTGGGAAGTCCGTACATCTTGATGAACATTTCAAATGGTTTGAAAAGCTTTGGATTCTCAAGCTTGGTAGGAGGTTCTCCAAAATACTGTTCCCGGTCCTCTTCTACTACGATATAAACCTTGTCATCTCCCTGTGCCTCTTTGATAAATGCATTTGCATCTTCTTCGGACATCCAGCCGCAGAGGATGTAGTATTCTTCCTGCTCGTCTGTCTCGGTTCGTGCCGCAAATTTCCGAATATCAAAGTTATCGGAAAAACGTTCCAGCTGAATTCTTGCACCGAGTAGTCTGGAAGCGTTCTTGCGGAACATCTCCTGACGTTTATCCTTCACTGCCTGGATTTCATCGGTCAGATTCTGGACTTCTTTATCCAGGCTCCGGTAAGCTTCCAGCGGGGTTCCGCCAAAGTCTTCCAGCAGATCGACTTTTTCAAAGTGGAGAGACCGCATGATCGAATCGACCTTTCCTGCATCAGCATCCGATACAAAATAAACGCCATAGACATAAGAGGCATCTCTGGAGCCTTCCAGAAATAATGCATCAATATCTTCAAGAAGCGCTTTTTCCAGCCGGTGATAATAATCCACATTGATTTTTCCAAATCTTGTGCGGATGTATTTGTACTGCATGATCTCATGCAGGTCAAAATCCAGAGAAGTAAAAGGTTCCAGGACTTTCATACGTGCCTGGATATTCTCTCTCTTTTTTTTCAGTTCTTCTTTTTGCTGCTGCAGATCCATGTAGTCATGATTGATAGAACGAATCATCTCAAGGATCTCGTCTTCGCTCTGATCAAAGGATGGCTCTGCTGGCATGTCTTTCATATATCCCAGAAACTGTGTCACTTTTGCGAGTGGATCACGGTAAGGGTTCATTTCCAGAAATGGCATCAGATTATCTACTGTCTTGAGCTCCGTGAGTGCATTTTCAAGCTGCATCTCATATTTGGAAAGATACCGGTTTGTCATGCGGTCGATGTCGGCGCGTGGTCCGGTAATGCTCAGGAACTTCATCTTAACAATCATTTCGCTGTTCCTCCTATATAAGTTAATGTCTCACGTGCAGGAAGTCCGTAGCGAACACATTCGAGCACAGTTGTAAGCTTATCAAGCTCCTCCTCTTTCAGAAAAAGATAGGTATTCACGGTTGCGATGGAATAAGGGTTACTTCTTCTGTCTGCCAGGTAGAGACGGTACAGGCAGTCTTTGTAAATCGTTTCGATGGACGCTGGTGTCTGAGTATCCGTGTGACGCAGATAAGGCGTTCTGGTAACCAGCTTTAAAAATTCATCGACAGACGGTGCTTCTACAAGATCCTTCAGCTGATCTACATGAATCCGGTAGTGTACCGGGATCAGCAGTGTGGAAATATCCGGCGGAAGCATGTTGTAATATTTTTTAGCACGGTAGATCCACTGCAGATTCAGCAGGTCGATCTTTGCTCCGGCATCTCTGGTGAAAATTTCCAGTTCCTTATGCTTCAGAATCTTTTTGCGTTTCTTCCACATGGTTGTAAAATAGTACAGATTCAGTGCCAGATCGTAATCAAAAAGGGTAGGGTTCTCCGCATTTTCCAGACGTTTTAACGGTGCATAGTATTCTGTGCCCTTTAAATTTTCCACCAGCTCACCGATATTCCCCGAAGTGATCAGTTTATCGATGGAGAGATCCGAATATTTGTCGAAGAATATTTTCTTATGATCCAGATCAAAAGGCTTCTGATAGTGGTTGAATACAATACGCAGACAATAGTTGATCAGATTCATCTCGTAGCGCTTCAGATAAAGCTCCAGGAATTTTTTCTGATCCATTCCGGAAAAACGGTACAGGCGTGTATAATCACTGTAAAGTGACTGCACAAGAAGCTTCTCGATCTCACCGCGGTGAAGACGGTTTTCGTCCATATCTGCAAGGACATTCCGATATCCGGGATGTTCCTTGAGATAAGCAGCAACTTCGGTTACTGTATGAAATGCGGCGATGTTCTGGAAATCTTCATCAGTGAGCAGTTTCGCCTGCATGGCGCGTACTTTTGTTACGATGCCACTGTATGCAAGTAAATTTCCCATATGCTATCCCTCTATGATACGTCTGACAATTTTCTCGGCATATGCCGTATGCTTTTCTTCAAAATCTTTTTTAAGTTCTTCGATCGCTGTCTGGTTCTTGCGGTTCTGCCTTGCAAGAATCTCATCCATCTGACGGTTTAATCCTTTGTGGATATCGTTCAGCTCCTTTTGGGTGTGATCTTCAAGTTGTTTGTCGAATTGATTGCGTTCATTTTGAATGCGTTCTTCCAGTTCTGATTTCTCCAGTTCCGCGTGTTCCACAACAGCTTCGGCTGCGTGTTCGATTTCGGAGAGCTTTTTAACAATATGATCCATTGTCCGACTCCTTTCTTAGAAATTATTTATACATTTTTAATAATGCATACATATTCTACTACTTTAAATTAGAAAAATCTACTAAATAATAAGAGAATATCATAAGAATATTTTATACAAAACTTATAAAATGTATTTTTGGGTTTTCAAATATTTCAGAATAGTATAAAATAAATAAGGTTATACATATTTTCACTAAAGGAAGAGAAAGATATATGAGGTTAAGAAATGTACCAGGAGCAGATGCTTATCTGACAGCTCATCCCCTTGTAATTAAAAATGAGACCAGATATCGCGGCACCTGGAAAGAGACTTTTCAGAATCCGGAGAATCCGATCCATATTGAGATCGGGATGGGAAAAGGACAGTTTCTTCTGACGCTTGCAAAGGAGAATCCATCCATCAACTATATCGGTATCGAACGTTATTCAAGCGTACTGCTTCGGGCGCTGGAACGCTTTGACAATGACGAGGAATACAAGGATGTCAACAATATTCGTTTTATCTGTATGGATGCGACAAATCTGCCGGAGGTTTTTGCTGTCGGAGAAATTGACAAGATTTATCTGAATTTTTCAGATCCGTGGCCGAAAGCACGTCATGCAAAGCGCAGACTTACTTCCAAGCAGTTTTTTGAGCGGTATGACAAGATCCTTGCCTTTGACGGAGTCGTTGAATTTAAGACAGACAACAGAGAGCTGTTTGACTTTTCACTGGAGCAGGTGGAGTTGGCAGGCTGGGTACTTCTGGCGAAGACCTATGATCTTCACAATGATCCGACACTCAGCAGAGGGAATGTTATGACTGAGTACGAGGAGAAATTTTCCGGGCAGGGACATCCGATCCATAAACTGATCGCAATGCGCCAGTAAGACAATTGAATAAAATGCAACAGGCAGATCATAAAGGCGCTGAGTGCGTAAGATGATTCCTGGCAATATAAGAGACAGCAGATACGGAGCAATCCGCACATCGGCTGTCTTTTTGCATATATTGTAGAAAGAGGAAATCAGGAAGGAACAGATATGCGGAAAAAGCATCATTTTCAGAATTGTATGCGGGGGTTTTGCTATAAGAATCCAAGATTTAATAAAAAGCTGATCTGTTTCAGAAATTCTTTTCAGGAAGTCTATAAAATCTTAAACCCGAAATGTGGATGCCACTAATCCAGTCCTTTTTACATAGCCTGAGATGGCAGAAATGAGGAAAGTGTATGGGTATCGCATTGATCACGAAGGATTATGAAAATACAGTCGGAAAGCAGAGGATGCCGGTAATTGTGGAGTTTTACGCATCATGGTGTCCAAAGTGCGGAATGATGTATCCTGTTGTGGAAAGGATTGCCAGCCGGTATCAGGGAAAATGGATTTTTTATAAGATTGATATTGATATATCGAAAGAGATTGCAGAGTATATAGGCATTGAGATCGTACCGACGTTTGTGGTGTACAGAGATGGAAAAATCTGTGGATATACAACCGGAGTTCTTCCAGAAGAAACTCTGGAAGAACGAATCCGGGAAATGTTAAGAAAATAATTGGTGGAATCAATTATTCGTATGATGAATATTTTGCGCAGATTGCATTGACTTGCTATGTTAAAATTCGAATACAGCAACACCGTATGGCGGAAGATCGTAACCAAATGAATATGGTCTTCCATCACATTCCTGTTTCTTTGCTTTATATACTGCCGGGCGGGCTTTTCCGCTTCCGCCATACTGCAATTCATCACTGTTCAGTACCAGGCGGTACTGTTTGCCGCGCGGTACGCCGACACGGTACTCCGGTCGTTCGATCGGTGTGAAGTTACATACGAATAAAAGGTTCTTTTTTGCGCCCTTTGAATGACGGATGAAGCTGTAAATACTTCGTGAGCTGTCATCTGCATTGACCCACTCAAAGCCTTCCATGCAGGTATCCTGTTCATACATGGCTTTGTTGTGTGTGTAAAGATGCAGCAGGTCACGGTAGAAATTCTGGAGTGCCTGATGCTCCGGCTCTGCAAGGAGATACCAGTCAAGCTCGCGCGCCTCGCTCCACTCGCGGAGCTGTCCGAAATCCTGTCCCATGAAGAGAAGTTTCTTTCCAGGATGTCCCATCATGAAAGCATAACCGACCTTCAGGTTGGCGAATTTCTCAAATCCAAGACCAGGCATCTTATTGAGCATAGAACATTTTAGATGTACCACTTCATCATGTGATAATACAAGAATATAATTCTCGCTGTATGCATAGGTTAAGGCAAATGTCATACCGTAGTGGTCGCCTTTGCGGAAATATGGATCCAGCTTCATGTATTCGGTAAAGTCATGCATCCATCCCATGTTCCACTTCAGGCTGAATCCAAGACCATCATCTTCCGGTTTGCCTGTTACTTTTGGCCATGCGGTGGATTCTTCTGCGATCATCAGTGCGCCAGGGTTACGTCCGGTAGTAACGGAATTCAGATGCTTGAAAAATTCGATTGCTTCCAGATTCTCATTGCTGCCGTATTTGTTGGCGATCCACTGACCGTCTTCTTTACCGTAATCAAGATACAGCATGGAAGCAACAGCATCTACGCGGAGACCATCGATGTGATAATGTTCGATCCAGAACAGTGCGTTGGCGATCAGGAAGTTCTTAACTTCTGCTTTACCATAATCGAAGATCTTGGTTCCCCAGTCCGGATGTTCCCCTTTCTTAGGATCTGCATATTCAAAGGTAGCTGTGCCGTCAAAATCAGCGAGTCCGTGTGCATCGCGTGGAAAATGTGCCGGTACCCAGTCAAGGATTACGCCAATCTTATTCTTATGGAAATAATTGATCATATATGCGAAATCTTCCGGCGTACCATAACGGGAGGTCGGAGCATAATATCCGGTCACCTGATATCCCCAGGAGCCGTCAAATGGGTATTCTGAAATTCCCATCAATTCGATATGAGTATACCCCATCTTTTTTATGTAGTCTGTAGCTGCATGCGCAAATTCACGGTAGCTGTAGAACCCCTCATCTTCACGTCCCGGATGGCGCATCCAGGAACCGATATGTGCTTCATAAATGGAAATCGGTGAGGAATGGAAATCCCATTCTGCCCGGTGCTTCATCCAGACACTGTCACTCCATTTTAAATGGGAGATATCAGCAATCCTTGAGGCAGTTCCCGGTCTCAACTCTGCACTGTTCGCAAATGGATCAGCTTTGTAAAGCTTATCTCCGGTCTGTGTCTCGATACAGTACTTGTAAAGCTGTCCGAGCTGTGCTTCCGGAACAAATGCGGTATAGATTCCAAGCGGTTCCTGACGCTTCATAACGTTTGCATCTTCACTCCAGCCGTTGAATTCACCGATTACGGAAACTGATCTGGCATGTGGAGCCCATACTGCGAAATATACGCCGGATTTTTTGCCATCTTTTACAAAATGTGCACCCATTTTTTTATAGATTTCATAATGGGTTCCCTGTCCGAATAAATATTGATCTAATTCGCCGATTCTGTAATCAGCGGGTTTATCTTTTGTTACAGTTTTTACAGACTTTTTAGCTGTAGACTTTTTAGCAGCAGTTTTAGCAGCTGCCGGTTTTTTTACAGTAGATTTTTTTACGGCCGTCTTGTGGGTCGTGTTGGTCTGTTGTGCTGTTGTTTTTTTTACTGCCATCCCATTCACCTTCTATCAAAGATATTTAGGAATATTATACTAGAAATAGCGATAAAAAGAAAGAGTTTTGGACAACTTATACACTTCTTATGTAAGATGTCTAAAACTCTTTGTTTATAGTTATCGGTTTGGTCTGCATATACAAAAGAACGCGCCGGAAGCGCGTTCTTTGTAGAAATCTTATGATTTAAAATCATCTTCTTTCAGGATGATGTGGTCTGAATTATCAGTGCTTCTTCCAAATACCCGTTTCACAAGATGTTTTACATTTGCTTTCTGGGAATGTGAAATTGCTTCATCCATGATCTCTTTTACTTCTGCAACAGTAACCGCATGATCTTCTCTCTGCATCATATCGATCCGGCTGTATAATGCAAGGATTCCCATTTCATCGATACGGTATCCGTTTTCCTTAGCATAGGTCTGACCGAATGTAACCAGTTCATCATTGATGAATACCGGAAGCTCCAGTCTGGAAGTAAATTTACGTTTGAATTCGCGATGGGATGCAAACATTCTTTCCAGCGGTTTCTTCTGGTCTTCCAGAAGGAAGAGAAGTTCGCCGGTCTGTTCATCCATCATATCATTCAGTTCACGGATGGTTCTGTCATTCATCTTGGAAGCTTTTTCGATGATCAGTGCGCCACCGTTCAGCTTATCGATGATACTTCCGATGTCCTTTTTGTTCAGAGAATCACCGGTTACGATTGCAACTTTACCCTGTTTGAGTCTGCGCTGTTTCTGGATTGCTTTTACAATATCAACTGCGAGGACTGTTTTTCCGCTTCCCTTGCGGCCAAGGATCAGGATGTTGCCTGTGCGGGAAGTTCCATAACGGTTACGGCAACGTTTGTCGTTATCAAGGATTTCAACAAGCTGTTCACTGACACCACGGATCGGTACAAAGTAAGAGAACAGCTGCTTCTGCTCTTCAGTAAGTCCAAGCTTCAGTCCGATCTCACTTGTTGCACTCAGATCGTAACGACCCTGTACAACGAATCCGGTATCGAATTTACCCATGCGTTCGGTGATTTCATCTTCTGACGGTTCTTCGATTTCAAGAACTTCGTCAATATCCGGAGTTGGCTCTGATTTTGAAGTTTCTTTCTTTGGCTCAGGAGCCGGTTTCTCGTCAAATTCAAGATCAAGATAATCATCACTGCTATCTAATTCTTCTTCATCTTCAAAGGAATCAAGGTCTGCAAAATCACCATCATCCTCGTCAGAATCATGATCATCGATATCGAGAGCAGATTCTTTTTCAAAATCAAAATCCTCTTTATGATCTTCATCTAATTCATCATCGATCTGGTAGTCATCTTCGTCTTCATCCTCGTATTCTTCGTCATCGTCATACTCGGAATCATCTTCATCCTCGTATTCCTCGTCGTCGTCATACTCGGAATCATCTTCATCTTCGTATTCCTCGTCATCGTCATATTCGGAATCGTCTTCATCTTCGTATTCCTCGTCATCGTCATACTCGGAATCGTCTTCATCTTCGTATTCCTCGTCGTCATCATACTTGGAATCATCCTCATCTTCGTATTCCTCGTCGTCATCATACTCGGAATCATCTTCATCCTCGTATTCCTCGTCGTCGTCATACTCGGAATCATCTTCATCCTCGTATTCCTCGTCGTCATCATACTCGGAATCATCCTCATCTTCGTATTCTTCCTCGTCATCATACTCGGAATCATCTTCATCCTCGTATTTCTTGTCGTCGTCATACTCGGAATCATCTTCATCCTCGTATTCCTCGTCATCGTCATACTCGGAATCGTCTTCATCCTCGTATTCCTCGTCATCGTCATACTCGGAATCATCCTCATCCTCGTATTCAGCTTCTTCATCGTAAACCGCATCCGATTCATCATCTTCTTCGGAGTCAACGATTTCTTCAAAATCATTTTCTTCCGGATCTTCCTCGTCAGTGTCTGAAGCTTCTTTGGATGAATCTTCCGGGCTTTCAGGCGCTTCATCCTCTTCATCATCAACGAAATCTTCAGCATCTTCATCGGTGATTTCAGGCTCTTCACCATTTTCAAGCTGTTCCATCAGTTTGCGGATATCATCAGAAAGGATTGGTTTTGTAGCTCCAAGAACTTCCTCTTCTTCTTCTTTCTTCTTCTCGCGCAGGGCTTTTTCTTTCTCAGCTTCCTCCTGGCTCTTTTCAAGAATCTTTGCATTTTCACGCTGGGTTGCTTCCCAGTTGGCAAGAATTTCTTCAATCTTCATCTTACCGGTCATCTGTGAATCGTCTGAAGCAGATTCAGGAGCAACTGCACCACTTGCAACGGCAACACCGGCTTTCAGGGCATCTGAAAGGGAAGCACCGGAAATGGTTGTGGAAATATCGGAAGTGCTTCGAATCCGGGTTTTTGGCTGTGACTCAGCTTCTGGTTCGGAAGCATGTGTCCGGGCCATTGGCTCTGGAAGATCCGGAAGATCAATACTGTCTGTGACATGTACATCTTTGCGGACCTTGTCTGCAATTCGTGGATTCGGTGCCGGACGTTCTTTGGATTTTCGGAAGGAAGGTTTTCTCTTGGAAGAATCCTTACGGCCGATACCATCATTTCGATGATCGTATTTTTCCTGCTGAAGTGGAGTCAGCGGTTTGTATTTCATTTTAAGTTCCATTGCCTGGTATACATAAGTACCTTCGCTGAACCAGAGAATCAGATCATCACATTCATCAAGACATTCGGAAGTCATACCAGCTTCAGCGTATAATCTGGCAAGTTCATATGCCCATTTTTCAACGTATTCAGAATGCTTGAAATCTTCAAGAGCTTCAATCTGTTCTTTGACTGGCGCTTTCTGTGCTTTTAAGATCTTATACCGGAGAATGTACTGGTTTGGATCTTTCGGAGCAAGCTTGACAAATTCTTCGTAGCAATCAGCTGCTTCATCGAAATGTCCCAGCTTCAGAGAAATAATTCCCAGGCGGTATACAACCTTTCTGCTGGAAGGTGCTTTATCATACGCAATAAATAAGGTATCACGTGCTTTACCAAGTTCCCCCGCATTTTCATAGATTTCGCTTACGGTAGAGAGCATGGCGGTATTTTTTACTTTACGCCAGTCGATCGTATCTGCAATCGACATCGCTTTCTGGTAAGACTTCTGTTCGGCATACGCAAGCATCTGCTCTGTCTTTGCGCGATATTCATATTTATCCAACGTTTCTCACCTCATATGATTATTATTAATTATTTTACTTTTCCTCAGTAAGTCTGACTTTTGTACCAGAAACGGAAAACAAAAGTCTTATAATTTTACTTACTAAGTGTATCATAGAGCGTTGTCAATGTCAAAAATTACGGCTGATATTTTTCAGAAATGTTAAAAAAATATTACAAAAAATTCACAAATTGGGAGCTGGTAACAGAAAAAAAGGAGACAGCCATCTTTTGAATGGCTGTCTCGGAATATTCAATTGTAATTTTTATTTTTATATCGGAGGAATTAAGTAATTCTTATTCCTGTAAGTTCTTTGAGCATTTCATATGATATTCAGATTTTATAAAATTTATAAAAATGAAATCATATGAATCGATTTTGATCAATTCTGATCGTTCGTTATTTTATATAATCAGGTAATCCAATTTTGGTATTTATCAGCTTTCTCGTCACTGTTAAATTTACTTATCAATGAATGTTTCTTTACACATTTTCTGATCTTGAATTACTGTGGTATTTACTTCAATATGTCAACAAATGCTGAATCTTTTTATATCTTATAATCGCTTCCGGTTTATCTACTACTCCGACCTTTTTTATCATTAACTTTTCTCTTACCGGATTATAATCTATGGTTAAGGCTCATCTCACAGGAATTTACATTTGCCATACCATTAACATATTGAGTTTTAGATGATGAAATATCCAACGGTCAAAGCCTCCTTCCTTTCGTTCTCGTTCCAAAATTTTATCCGGATATTCTTTTTCTCTTATACTTTTTTCTGTTCAGAAGTCAGATATCAATTTTCTCTTATTATTATAAATTATCAATTTAAAAAATTGTTCTCTACACACTCCACTTACAAAACGCTCATAACCAAAATGTATAGTTGCTTTTTTAAAACTTTCTAACCTTCAAATAACAATTATTCTTGTTACCCTTTTCTGATCTGGTTCTTCATCTTATACTCTTGGCGAGTATATATGAAACTATGTAACAGATTAAAAAAATATCTTTTTGAAATTCCCTTTCTCGTCAGGAACTTCTTTTCTTTTGGATTGACTTAATAATAACACCCAAATACTTATTTGTCAATATAATTTTAAAATAATTTTAATAAAATTAGAAAGAACTGAAATTGCAATATATATATCAGAAAATTCAAACAATTATAAATACGATTAGAAATAGTTATAGCCATTTGCAATATATTCGGGGTTTTGCTATTGTTTCCGTCCATAAATGCATGATACACTAAAAAATAGATGAAAAATACAGGCTATGGCATTGGGATAAAGAAAGGAGACCTACAGATATGGGAGGATTTTTTGGCGTTGCATCAAAAGAAGCATGTAATCTGGATCTTTTTTATGGAACAGATTATCATTCGCATCTTGGAACCCGCCGCGGAGGTATGGCTACTTACGGAAGTGATGGCTGGAAGAGAGCGATTCATAATATTGAAAATTCGCCGTTCCGTACAAAATTTGAGAAAGATGTTGATACAATGAAGGGAAATATTGGAATTGGATGTATTTCAGATTATGATCCACAGCCAATTCTGATCCAGTCGCATCTGGGGTGCTTTGGAATTACGACAGTAGGTAAGATCAATAATGCGGATCAGCTAATCCGGAATCTTTATGAAAATGGACATACACATTTTCAGTCTATGACCAGTGGACAGATCAATTCTACAGAGCTGGTTGCGGCATTGATCTGTAAAAAGGATTCGTTTGTTGAGGGAATCCGTTATGTGCAGTCAGTAGTTGAAGGCTCGATGACACTTCTGCTTCTGACAGAGAATGGAATTTATGCAGCCAGAGACCTTCTCGGACGTACACCGGTTGTGATCGGAAAGAAAGAAAATGCATACTGCGTTTCCTTTGAAAGCTTTGCATATATCAACCTTGGATACACAGATTACAAAGAGCTGGGACCTGGGGAAATCGTCTACGTGACACCGGAATCTGTGGAGACTGTAAGTCCTGCATGTGAAAAGATGAGAATCTGTTCGTTCCTGTGGGTATACTATGGATATCCTACTTCTTCTTATGAAGGGGTTGGTGTAGAAGAAATGCGTTACAACTGTGGAAAGCTTTTAGCACAGAGAGATGACCATTCGATCGACGTGGATATTGTTGCAGGAGTTCCGGATTCAGGTATCGCTCATGCGATAGGCTATGCAAATGAATCAGGTATTCCGTATGCAAGACCATTTATCAAATATACTCCGACCTGGCCAAGATCCTTCATGCCGACAACACAGAGTCAGCGTAATCTGATCGCCAGAATGAAACTGATCCCGGTACATAGTCTGATCGAAGACAGAAGCCTTCTGCTGATCGATGATTCGATCGTGCGTGGCACACAGCTCCGTGAGACGACAGAGTTCCTGTATCAGAGTGGCGCAAAAGAAGTGCATGTCCGCCCGGCATGTCCACCGCTTCTGTACGGTTGCAAATATCTGAACTTCTCGCGTTCCAAATCAGACCTGGATCTGATCACAAGAAGAATCATCCGTGAGTGGGAAGGCGACAATGATGTCAATGTGCTGGATGAATATGCGGATCCGAACAGTGACCGGTATGCAGCAATGCTGGAGGAAATCCGCAAGAGACAGAATTTCACTTCCCTTCGTTATCACAGACTGGATGATCTGATCAAATCAATCGGGATTGATGCATGCCAGGTATGTACCTATTGCTTTAACGGTGTGGAATAACAGGTAAATGAAAATAGAAAACAGGTGTCCACGTAAGTATATCTTAGTGATATATCCCAGTGGGCACCTGTTTTTGTGTATACGATGAGCCAAGTGCAGATTTGTGCTTGCACAAGGATCTGCATTTGGCGAATGTACATCATCGAGCTGTTAAGCGAGATGATGTACAAAGTATAAGAATCGAGTAGGAGTCAGCCTACTCGATTATATACGATTTTGGTGTATACAATGATGTGGAATGGTGTACAAAGTATGCGGAGCGGCAGCTCCTTCTGCAAAGCTGCACTATAGCAGCAGATCATCTATCTTCACATAGTCTCCCATCCGGTATGCTTCAATTGCATTTCCATTGATCACATAGAACTTTTCGTTTGCATACACACCGCGGGTTCCAAGGTAAGAATTACCGTTGACTTCCTCCTGCATCTGTACCTGGAAGCCCTGATCTTTATCGTAAGAAAGGATCACATACTGGTTGGCAGATCCGGAAAGCGGAAAGCCGATCAGATTCTTTTCCGGATCAACCAGTGCTGCACGGTAGTCAGAAAAAACATCCGAGTAATAGTACTGATCCAGGGTGTACTTGCTGACTTCCTTCACATCCGAAGGATCACTGATATCAAACATGGAGATCTTTACCCCGTTTGTAATGCCATTTTCATCGGTATCCATACCGATGCCAAGAAGCAGGTTATCACTGTAAAAATGCAGGTATTCCGAAAAGCCGGGAATTTTCAGCTTGCCAAGGATCTTCGGATTCTCCGGATTGGAAAAGTCTACGGAGAATAAAGGATCTGTCTGTTCATAAGTTACAAAGTAACCGGTATCGCCCAAAAATCTTGCGGAATAGACCTGTTCATTTTTGGCAAGATCCTCGATCTTACCGATTGTTTTCAAATCTGCATCCAGCACATAGACTGAATTGGACTGTGAAGAACTTCCGACATTATGCGTAACCGTTGTCACCAGCCGCAACGTATTGTCATACTCATCAATGCTGAAGGAATCGTTCAGATATCCTTTTACTTTGCCCTGTGCAGAGCCGGAAAGTTTTCCTTTATTGTAAGACAGCTTGCGGAGGATCGTCTGATTCTTTGCCGCAAGATTATCTGCGAGGATACTGCTGTTCGCATACTCATAAATATAAATGTTGTTCTCACTCACATAGACTTCGCCATTCTCAGACATGACTGCTTTCTGGTCTGCTGCCTTATCCGGACTGGAAGCGGAAACGGAGCTGACAACAAGGTACTGGTCTGCTGCATGGTTCGTCGGGAGATAGATATCCGACTGCTTCAGAAGATTGTCACCAACAAGCGGAACATAGGAAGGATAATCTTTCTTGGTGATCGTATCGTAAATATAATAGTCGCTGAATACATACAGATATCCGTCTTTAAAACGTGAAGTGCGGTAGTAACCACTCTGATCCACGGTTCCGATGGATTTCGGATTGTTGATATCTGCCAGATCATAAGTCTGGATACGGGTACAGCTGCCGCGGTACAAGGTTTTACTGTCAGAATCAACCTGCGTGTTCTGCATGTTGCCAAGGACAAAAAGCTTCTGGTCACTCAGGTAAAATTCGGATGCCTGAAAATTCTCATTCAGCGAAATACAGGAAACAACCTTCATCTGATCAGACCGGATATCTACAATGGAAATTTCCTGTGAGTTTGCTTTCAGTGTATAAAGATAACTTCCATCCGTTTTTACAATGTCTGCTTCACCGACGCCCTCTGTGCGGACGTTGGTATCGGAAAATGAAGTATCCACAGCACGTGCAGAGGCTGTTGAAGAATCCGAAGAGGAGCTGGAACTATCGGTGCGTGCACCACTGTCGGCTGTTTCAGTTGAATACATAACAATTCCGTTGTCGGTTGAACCGGTAACAGATGAAGAATCCAACTCATCCTGATAAGATTGCAGGTATGTGTAGACTTCATCATAATCGGTTGCCGTCTCTAAAGTATCGGAAGAGGCAAGCTTACCGGAGGATGTATCGATTGAAGAACTGCCTTTTGTGGAAGAAGTGGCTGAGTCTGAAGAAAGATTCTGCTGGCGGATGTGGGCGCCAATGCCGACAACCAGTACCAGTGCGGCAGCGATAAGTCCTCCGCGCATCCGGTGGCCGCGGGAAAATCCATGCTTTTTCTGGATATGTCCGGAAGCCTGAGTGCTGTTATGCTCTTCCAGCATTTTCATAATCTGATCCGGTGCAAGGCTTTCCGGAACAGGAGTTTTTTCCGTAGATTGTTTTATTTTATCCAGTATTTCTTTTTCGTGATCTGTCATATGAAACACCTCCTATTACTCTTTTATCCTACTCTTTCAGAAGCCAGCTCATCTTTTCGAGGGCACGCTTTCTGCGGGAGCGGACTGTATTCGGGTTCATTTTTAGCATTTTTCCGATCTCTTTACTGTTGTAACCGCCATAGACGGATAAGCCGATGATCAGCTGATCGTCTTCATCGAGAATAAGAAAAGCACGTTCGACATCTGTGCGGAGTCCGTCACAGTATGTGGCAGAAGCATGATCTTCTTTCAGCTCGGTCTCGGTCTGTTCACGGCTCTTTAACTTCCGGCGGCACACATTTGCCAGAATCTGAAAGATCCAGGAACGGAATGCTTCTTCTTTGCGTAATTTATGTATGTTCTCATAGGCGGAAAGAACGGCTTCACTGACGGCGTCTTCTGCATCCTGCGGATGATGCATCATGCAGAGCGCAAAACGATACAGATCCTGATAAACCGTCTTATATAATTCTTTAAATGCAATTGCATCGATCATAAGGTCCCTCCTCTCATAACAGGTTCTTTGTATATAAGAGTATAAAAAAGTCGGAAGTGTTGCAAAAAGGGACAGAAAAATTTCCGTCCCTTTGAAATCATATTATTGTCTGAGAAAAATTAACCTCTGTAATAATTGATCAGACATCCTTTGAGGATGATCTCACGTTCTGCATCCGTCAGATCACCGAGCTTCAGATCGATCTCCTTCAGATCATCGCCTACGACATAAGCCTTGATCGTGGAAACTTTATCTTCTACTGCTTTGCGGATATCCGGCACGAAGAGATAGTCACCGTTCCTGAAAGAAAGCTTTGTGTGTTCCTCTTCGGTAATAAACGGAAGCATGCCCCAGTTGATCAGGTTCGAGCGGTAACGTTTGGTTGCGTACTCATTCGCGATATTCGCCCAGCCGCCGAGGACCTTCTGGCAGGAAGCAGCCTGCTCACGGGCAGAACCATCACCAGGTTTGACCGCGAAAATGGTACTTCCGACACCGATATTTCCTTTGCCGACTTCCGGATAAGACTTCTGGATTGCTGCCATCACCGGTTTTAATTCATCCAGTACATCCAGTGGACAAGTACCTGCTTCAATCGCTTTCTGGGCTTTCTGGACCTCTTTCGCGCGTCCTACATAGGCAGGATCCTTTCTGGAAAGTGCAAATTCAGCAAGTCCAAGCGGGTTGGAACGATAAGAAGAAGTCTCGCCGGACGGGATCAGTTCGTCTGTCGTTGTAACCGGATCGTGGATCTCAGATACGACCTTCAGAATCAGATTCTCAGGAAGAGCGCTCATTGCCGGCCAGTCTTTGATGTTCGGTCCGAATTTGATCTCAACCGAAGGATCAGCAACGCCGTGGCTGTCAAATACACGGTTGGCGTAAATTCTGGAATCAAAGTGGTAGGTCGGGTTCTTGTATTCAATATCAAAATCTGTTGCCGGAGTAAGGAAACCTTTGTTTGCAGCAGTTGCGGCAATGGAACGTGCATCCATAAGGGCAACAGATGCGATCTGTCCACTCTGCAGCTTGCTTCCTTCACGGTTCGGGAAGTTACGGGTAGAGTGACGGATGGAAAATGCATTGTTTGCCGGGGTATCCCCTGCACCGAAGCACGGTCCGCAGAAGGCTGTCTTCACGATCGTACCGGCTTCCATCAGGTCAGCAACCGCACCATTTTTCACAAGCTCCATGTAGATCGGTGTACTTGCCGGGTAAACACTGAAGGTAAATTCATCTGATCCGATGTATTTGCCACGGATGATGTCTGCGGCAGCACAGATATTTTCAAAACCGCCACCGGCACAGCCTGCGATGATACCCTGATCGACATAAAGCTTACCATTTACGATCTTGTCCTGAAGAGAGTAATTCACAGCACCATCCAGGCTTACCAGCGCGCGCTGCTCTACATCGTGGAGAACATCTGCAAGGTTGGCATTGACATCCTCGATGGTGTAGACATTGGACGGATGGAACGGCATGGCGATCATAGGCTTGATCTCACTCAAGTTGACGTATACAAGACCGTCATAGTAAGCGACTGCGCCAGGATTCAGTTCCTTGAAGTCATCACTTCTTCCGTGGATATCGTAGAACTCTTTGATCTTGTCATCGGTTCTCCAGATAGAAGAAAGGCAGGTTGTCTCTGTCGTCATAACATCGATTCCGATACGGAAGTCTGCACTTAATTTGCCAACGCCAGGTCCGACAAATTCCATGACCTTGTTATTGACATAGCCATTGCCGAAGGTTGCGCCGATGATCGCAAGGGCAACGTCCTGCGGTCCGACACCTTTCACCGGTTCGCCGTCCAGATAGATTCCGACAACGCCCGGCATCTTGATATCATAAGTCTTGTTCAGAAGCTGTTTTACAAGTTCCGGTCCGCCCTCTCCCATTGCCATGGTACCGAGTGCACCATAACGGGTGTGGCTGTCAGAACCAAGGATCATCTTGCCGCCGCCTGCGAGCATTTCACGGGCGAACTGGTGGATAACGGCCTGATGAGGCGGAACATAGACACCGCCGTACTTCTTTGCACAGGTCAGTCCAAACATGTGGTCATCTTCATTGATCGTACCGCCGACTGCACACAGAGAGTTATGGCAGTTGGTCAGAACATAAGGGATCGGGAATTTCTCCAGTCCGGATGCTCTTGCAGTCTGGATGATTCCGACAAAGGTAATGTCGTGCGAAGTCAGCTTGTCAAATTTGATCTGAAGCTGCTGCATATTACCGGAAGTATTATGCGCACTTAAGATCCCATAAGCCATTGTCTCTTTTGCAGCAGCTTCTTTTGTTGTCTCAATCCCTGTCTTGCTTTTTACGGCAGCAAGTGCATCGGGTGCATCTGCAATTACCTCAGTACCGTGTAAAAGATAGGCACCGCCTTCGTATAATTTCACCATATCATGTCCTCCTATTTTCTGTTTTCTATGAATTTCATGTGGTCTGCGACCATCAGAGCAATCTTAAATGTCAGGGCGTCCTCAAACACTCTGACATCCAGCCCGGTCTGCTTCTGGATCTTCTCCAGCCGGTAGACGAGCGTATTCCGGTGGACGAAAAGCTGTCTCGCTGTCTCCGAAATATTCAGGCTGTTTTCAAAAAATTTATCAACTGTGGATAAGGTTTCTTCGTCAAACTGATCAACGGTATTTCCGGCAAATACTTCTTCCAGGAACATCTCGCATAAGGAAACGGGAAGCTGGTGGATCAGCCGTCCGATACCGAGTTCGCGGTAGGATAAAATATTGCGTTCCGGATAGAAGATACGTCCCACATCCAGAGCCATGCCTGCTTCTTTGTAAGACTGTGAGACCTCTTTGAGTTCGGGAATGATGGTTCCGAAGGAAAGCCGGACATTGACCATAGCTTCGGTGTTGATCGCATTCACCAGCATATCGGCAGTCGAACGGATCGTATCATAATCATCCGTACTGTCAAGGGACTTGATCAGAATAATATGTCCCTCATCTACGGCAGTAACAAAATCGCCGGTTCCCGAGGAATAAATCCCACGGATCATATCCAGGACGATCGTGTCATCTGGATTCTTCGGTTCGATCAGATAGACGACTCTGCGCTGCTCCACTGTGATACCAAGCTTTTTCGCCTGGTTGTAGATATCTACGAGAAGCAGGTTATCCAGGAGCAGGTTCTGGATAAAACGGTTACGGTCAAGACGTTCGCTTCCGGATCTTAAAAGGCTCTCCAGCTGGCAGACACTTAAGCGTCCGCTGGTATGCACATCAATCTCATTGTTGTGCTCGATCACGAAAATATAAGTCAGTTCATCATCATCATAAACCGGAAACAGACCATAGCATTCATCCAGGTGCTCCTCCGATACGCCGGTAACCTCCAGCTCTTTTAAAAATGAGCAGACAGCTTTTTTTACTGCAGGTTTCTCCTTACCTACAGCTGCAAGCATCACTCCGTCTGTGTTCCAGATGGAACAGTTACACTCGATGATATCCCCTATTTCATTGATTGTTCTCTGTAAAATCTGGTTGGATAACAATCCATTCACCTCTCCATTCTTTTCAATATATGACAAATGGGAGAATTGTGAAATTCCCCCATCTTCTTCTGACAATACAATCTGATATTATTTTAGCAAATGTTTCACACTTTAGCAAGCTAAAATGAAAAACGTTCTCTCTTATTCGTCTTCGTCATCGCGTCTGTCAAGCATGGCAGCAACGATTTCAAGAATCACAGCAAGACCGATCATAGATGCAGCGGCAATCTTTCCTGCAGTGCCGGTTGCAGTCTGTGCGATACCGCCAACAACCGGAACAGAAAGCTTTACTTTTCCGATGTAGTTGTTGTAAGGGATCGGATTCATATCTTTTTCCTTATTGGCATCCCCTTTTGTGATAAACTGTCCCATCGCCGGGCTGTTGGATACTACACGGTGGGTGATGATCGAGCCGTCTGCATTGTTGCTGTAAAAAGCAATGACATCATCTTTGACGATCGTGTCTGGTTCTTCATACCGGACATAGACCAGGCTTCCCGTCGGGATCGCCGGTTCCATGCTCCCACTGATCACGGTATACATCTGAAAACCAAAAGCTTTCGGAAGCGTCAGCGGAATACAGGCAAGAATCAGTACTGTCAGTAAAACAGTGCCCAGTGCACTGCAAAATGCAGCCACTGGGCTTTTCTTTTTCTTCGTTCTCTTCAAAAAAGACTTCTCCTTTAGTGCCGCGCTTTTTTATTTTGCACGTTTTTTCAAGAATACGATCAGTCCTGCGAGAGCTACTACTGCAACAACGATAATGCCGATCCCTGCTGCGATCGGAGTCTTGCTCGTCTTGTCTTTCGCATCGATATTTCCTTTTGGAGTGTCTTCATCATCCAGATCTACCAGAGACTTTGGTGTCTGTTCATCCGGTGCGGTGGTCGTATCGTCTGTCGTATCCTGAGAATTGTCTGCATTCGTTGTACCACCGGCAGTACCGCCTGTTGTAGTACCACCCGCTGTAGTGCCACCTGCTGTAGTGCCACCTGCTGTAGTGCCACCCGCTGTAGTGCCACCTGCTGTAGTACCTGTACCTGTACCAGTACCGGCGGCTGCACCTGTTGTACCGGCAGCTCCGGTTGTACCTGCTGCACCGGCAGGAGTTGCGGTTCCAGGAACTGTTGTTGTGACGGTAGTTGTTGTCTCAACGATACGGTCTGTAGCTCCCGGTGTGTAGGTAAACGTAAATACATTCTCAGATTCATTATCACTCAAAGTCTTCGTAAGTGCAAGAGCATCTGGAATATAATTTTCAACGTAACGGTAAGCAACGACCGGCTTGTCGCCGACGTTTCCGTAGAAGGTCTGGCTCTCTGCCAGTGATTTACCGGATGCATCCTGATAATTGACGGTATAGGCAACCATGTTGCCTTTGATTCCATAAGCGACTACATAGTCGGCATCTTTATCAACGGTAAAGGAAGGAGCCGCAAGTGTTTCGTTATTGTCACGTCCGCTGAGACGGATTCCTTTGACATAATACTTGTCGTCTGTTACCTGGATGTCATTCAGATTGAAAGTAACGGTAGAACCGGAAGCAATGTTTGTCTGCTCGATCTTGTTCTGTCCGTTAATTGTTCCTTTGTTACCTGCGGATAATGTTACCTTGTAGGTATACGGTGTAGTATCATCTGCCATAACGCTCATTGTGGATGCACCGAGTGTCATGGATACAGTCAGAAGAGAAACCAGTAATCTTTTCCATTTTTTCATCTGCTTACTCTCCTTTCTGTCTGCGTCTTTTTGTGTTCTTATTGAGTGTGTAGATACCATATGCAAGAAGGATCAGTCCACTGATGAGTGCAAGCACACAGAAGAGAAGAACTCTTGCGGTATCACCGGTTTTAACGGTCTTGGTTGTCTTAACAATCTTATTCTTGGTGATGGTTTTGCCGGCTGAAACCTTTTCTACTGCAAAGTTCATACGGAGCTTTGCGAGTGTGAGCTGATAACCGTTGCCCTGTGTCTCACCTTCAACACCGACGGTAAGGTGTACCGTTCCGGTATTATTGGAAGCAAGTCTTCCGAGGTAGAAATATTCTTGGGTTGAGCTATCAATCTGCTTCAGACCTTCTCCTGCTTTGGAAGCGCCTTCCCCTCCGACAGTTGTACTGTCATATAGTACCTTTTCGGCATTATTACTTCCAACATATGTCAGCTTGTATTCATAAGCACCACCTTCTGCGGAAGACTGTGCATCCTCCAGCGTCTGGATCACTTCATTGGTCATGTACCAGTCGGTATCCGTACTGTCGGAGTTCTTAAGCTGAACCTTGAGCTCGATGCTGTCACCCGGCTGGATATTTGCCAGCTCGTCAGTCACATCGGAGCTTTTAAAATTACTTTCCATCTTGCCGCCGGTGAAATTAACCTGCCATCCGTCGGCTCCCTGATAATCCTTTGCAAATGCAGTTGTGTGTACCCCTGCTGCCATTATCACTGTCATGGCGAGGCACAAAATTTTCTTTTTCATACTCTGTACCTCCCTACTGTAAGCTCATTGTTGTTTCGTCGTCTGATACATTGACATCTACGCCCCAGGCACTCTTGATTGCGTCCTTTGCGTTGTGTGTCTGAACTGCATCCACCTCTGCGTCAATGTGGAAGGTGTAGCCATTGTACTTGTAAGTATAAGTGATGGTTTTACCTTTTGGTACCTTTGTTACATCCGATGCAATCGAAGGATTGATACGGAGTGTATCGGATAATGCCGGTGTCGGTTTACCCGCTTTGAGAGCTTTGGTATAATAAAGAACGGTACGCTCTCTCGTGGACTGTGCATTTGCAACCTGCCATCCGTTGTCTGTGAGGAAGTTCAGCTCGATCAGATCCGGTGAAAGATTCGTGTTCTTATTGCCTTTTTCGTCCTGCCAGCTTTTTGTGATGATCACACGTACAAAGGTGTCGATCGTACCGCTGTTCTTGACGCTGATTGCTTCGTTATATTTCTTGCCGGGTGTAAATGTCTCATCCTTTCCAAGAAGGTTTGTGAGAAGTGTACCATCTGAGGTTCCCTTCCATTCATTGTTCGATACATAATCCCGGCTGCTGACTACTTTGTCATTTTCCAGAAGAGATACGCCGATACTCTGCATATTCATCTGTGCGGAATAATTCTCACTGTAGTAAGTGAGTGCGGCGCGTGTACTGCCGACAGTGCTTCCAACCAGCAGGAGTGCTGCGGCTGTCAGGACCAGGGCAGGTTTCTTTGGAAATGATTTCTTTTTCTTTTTCATTCTCATTACCTCCTACTCTGTCGTCTGTGTGCTGTCGTCTGTGATTACGTGATTCCAGTTGGCGTCTGGATTACCGTCCTCGTCGTAGAGAACCGGGGTGCATTCCTGGATGACTACGATGTTGAATTCTTCCGGTTTGTCATCGCCTGACGGGAACGAGTATTTGATGTTGAGTTCCTTTGTGGTTTTTGCTTTTGCCGGAAGTACTTCATCGTAATACCAGTAGCCGTCACCGCGGTCTGTCCATCCGCCGTCTGGTGCGTTATAAGTAAGCTTTACCGGTGCGAATGCTGTGACTCTTACGAAACAGTCATAATTACCGGTATTTTCAATTGTAATGTGCTTTCCGTTTTCATCAACGTCTTCTTTCGGGACTGTCTCAGTAAATCCCATATTCATTTTCACACCGCCACCGGCTGTCGAATAGGTTGTAAAATACGCCATCGCGCTTCCAACTGCCAGGGTTCCGGTAAGAGCAAGTGTTGCTGCTGCCATGATTAGTGGTTTTTTATGTAACTTTCTCATTCCGATTCCCCCTTTCTAGTTCTTTGCTGCCGGTTTGGTGTACTGATACTGACCATTTTCGTCCAGCTTGAAATTATTTTTTACACCGTAGCCGCCATTGGTACGTCCATCGTGTTTGTTGATAAATGAAACCTCTGCCGGTTTGAATTCTACTTCGGTTTCTTTTTCAGGATTAGCAATGATGTCTGTTTCCTGACTTTTAGCAGAAGCGAGTTCATAGCTTGCACCGCTGTAAACCTCCGTTACCTTGACATGAGATCCAGCAGGAATTTTTTCGATCGTTACAGAATTCTTACCTGCTGCGCTAAATGTAAGTTCTTCGATTCTGGTTTCTTTTTTCTTATCCAGTGTTGTGATATCGATCTGGAATACGAAGGTTGCCTCGTCTCCGAAGGTAGCATTGTGATCTACCAGTTCTTTGTTGATCACCAGATCACCGTATCTTACGTGCTGTTCCGGTTTCAGACCAACTGCACTGTTGTATTCTTTGGTCAGATCGTAGATCCAGTCATCACTTGCACCGTTACCACTGTAGTAATTATTGGTCGGAAGTGATACAAGGTAAGGTGTAAAGGTATAAGTATAATTGGTTGTAATCACTTTTGGTGTATCTACAAGGTAAAGTCCTGTCTCCAATTTATCTTTGTAGCCTCTTCCATTCTGCAGTGTAACGGTTTCGGTTGGTTCAACAACTGTATTTCCATCAGAATCTGTCAGCTTCTCCTTTGCTTTATTGGCACGTTCTTTCCAGGTAGCAGCTGCAGTATCCAAGTTATCAGCACTTACGGATGAAAGATCCAGTTTTGAAAATGCACCGGTTGCGGTATAGTTGCCGGATTCATCAACCGAAGCAACTTTGTACAGATTGACCTGAACAGTAACGCCGTCATTTAGAAGTTCACTGCTTCCCCCAATGTCAAATTCGATGGAACACTCTGCATCGGTATCGATCGCGCTTGCGGCTTTCGCACCCGGAAGAGTGAGCAGTGGAAATGTAAGAGCGACAGCTAAGAGAAAAGTACTTCCCTGTTTTAATCGTTTATTCATCATCGCCTCATGTCCTCCTTAAAAATCTTGGTTATTCTTTGTGAGCTTTTCTCTTGGAAAGGAATCGCAAGAGAATGATCACAAGAATCGTGATTGAAAGTCCTAAAATTAAATAAAGCATATAATAATTCTGAATGGCTTTTACCATAGAATCTGTAACTGATTCGGTAGCATCCTCTTCGCCGTTATATGGAACTCTGGTTCCTCTTACGAGAAGACGATGGGAGTTGACTCCATATGGTGTACAGGTAAATAAAGTTACCTGGTCTTTTCCTTCTTCAATCTGGAGTGCTTTCTCCAGTGTTTCATGATCGTCTTTGTCTACCATCGGAAAAATCTGGTCTACCTTGTAGGCAAGGACTTCGTCTAGTACATGGATGTAAAATTTATCGCCAACTTTGAGCTGATCGATATCGGTAAAAAGCTTTGCGCTTGGAAGTCCACGGTGTGCTGCGAGAACACTGTGGGTACTCTCACCTCCGATCGGAAGCTTTGTGCCGTTCAGATGTCCGACACCGGTCTGCAGATCCTTGTCACCGGTACCATGGTAAATGGCTAGCTTGATGTTGATCTTCGGAATGGAAAGATATCCCATTACTCCGTCATCTGCAACGTTCAGGATCTTCCAGTATTCGGTGTCTTTGATGTCATTTTCATCTTCACCAAATACATCTCCGTAGAGGTTGTTCTGCTGAATGGTATCATTGAAAGCTTTTGCCTTTTCCCACTCAGAGGTGAAGTCCTCCGGTTCCATGTCCTGTATTGTATTGTCATAGCTGCTGATCAGCTGATTCTGTCTGTAGGTGTTCCACTGGTTGGATACCATCGGATAGATCAGAATTCCAAATCCTATCAAGAATAACAGACCGAAAAGGAAGGTTGAGATTTTTCTTTTCATAGGCATATTCCCTTTCTCGTTCTTATTCTCTTTTTAAGAGGTCTCATTTTTCTTCTTTTGAAGCTTCTTCTCCTTTAAGTATAACACAAGGATGAAGATTGTGGTAATTACAAGACCAATAATTACCCATAAAAGATAATTTGTATGAAGACTAATTCCGCTGAGCGGTGTCTTCTCATCGGCAACTTCCTGTTCCACATAAGGTACTCTGTGACCACGGACCAAAAGCCGCTCGGTATTGACTCCGTATGGAGTACAGGTAAGAAGTGTTACAAGATCTTTTCCTTCTTCTACTGCAAGAGAGGAAGTTTCCTCCGGTTTGACCACGGAAATCTTGTCGACTTCATAACATAATGTTTCGTTTAATACATGGATCAGAAAATGATCGCCTTCTTCCAGCTGATCCAGATCGGTAAAAAGAGACGCACTCGGAAGTCCACGGTGTGCGGAGATAACGGCGTGTGTACTTTTACCGCCGATTGGAAGAGAGCTTCCTTCCAGATGTCCGGCTGCCTGTTTGAGAACATCTTCGTCGGTGGTGTGGTAGATCGGAAGCTTGACGTCAATCTTCGGGATTTCCACGATTCCCATCATCTCATCACCGGCAATATTCAGAGCATCCATGTAGGACTGGTCTTCTTTGTCACTGGCTGCGGCTACTGCAAATGAATCAGGAAGGATACTTGGAAGTAATGCTTCGTTGTAAGCTTCTGCTTTCTGCAGTTCTGCGTCATAATCAATCTCATGTGCTGCATCCTTTTCGGATACAGTTTGTTCATAACTGCTGATCAGTTGCTTCTGCCTGTAGTTATTCCACTGGTTTGCAACGAATGGATACAGCAGTAAGGACAACCCGGCTAAAAATATGATGCCAATAATAAGTTTGTTTGCTTTGCGTTTCATCCGAACTCTCCTTGCTGTTGTATTATTTTTTATGAATCCGGGGCGGCCTGCCCCGGATTCAATATCTGGTTATAAATAATTATTGCAATTATTTGTTGTCTGATTTCTTGCGGCTTGCGAAGAACAGACCAGCTGCTGCGATCATGATGAGGCATCCAGCGATTGTGAAGATTGTTGTACCGATACCACCGGTTGATGGAAGAGCGGAAAGTTTTGTATCATTTAACTGACCTTCATTATATAATTTAGCTGTAGCAACATCTCCATTTACAGTAAGTGTAAGAGTTTTACCATCTGTATTGATAGAATATCCTTCTGGTGCTTTAGTTTCTTCGAAATGATAAGAACCAACATCTAAACCTTCTACATCAATCATACCGTTTTCATCTGTTACAAGTGTTGCTGTAGCATCTTCTGCATCCGGAGCATATTTATATTTTCCATTCTCCTGCTTTGTGAATGTTAATGGCACTTCTTCGCCATCTTTATACAATACGAATTCAGCGTTTGCTAAAGCATTATTTACATTGCCATCACCATATTTCAGTAAAACAAGTTCTCCAGTAAATAACTTAACTGGGACATTATCAGCACCGTAGTCTACACCAGCTGCATGACTACCAGCTTTGTTTTCTACTGTTGTTTTGGTTACTTTTGCAGTATAGGTAACTGTGATTTTCTTTCCAGCGTTCGGATTGTCTGTATCAGCAACTAAAGTGTTTAAATTAACGGTAAATCCTTTACCATCTTCATTTACTACGATTTTTCCAACTTGCCCATCTTTGCCTTCCATAGTTACACTATTAACTGCATTTGGACCTGCTAAATAATATTCAGCACCTTTAATTTTATCAGTAATTGTAAATGTTCTGTTTTCAGTATTAGCTGCATCAAGAAATGGTACATATGCTTCGATTGTATAAGTTACGATATCTCCGATTGCTACTACATGATCGTCATCAGCTACTGTTTTGTCCACAGTTGTTGGAGATTTTTTAGCTGTTACTTCTGCATTTGTTAATGCTGGATATGGTTCTCCAAATCCTACATATGCTGTTGCTGTTTTATAAGTAAATCCTGTTTCTTCTGCTTTGATTGCATAAATACCAGCTGCGCTTACTTCGATTTCTGTTTTATCTGTTGATGCTGTGAAACCAGTAAGTGCTGCAACTTTACTTAATGCTAAGTCAATTTTTGCTGCTGTAGCAGTTTCTGCAGTTACACCTGTTGGTAATTTAACATTATTATCATTGTACTTAATTAATCCCCAGATAACCTGCTGCTGTGCATCATCTGAATCTTTAAGTCCGAATGCTGCTGTAAAGCATGCTCCTGCACCATTAGTAAATGCCCAACCAGAAGTTTTTGTTTCATCTTTCTGGATAATCTGCATGTATTCAACTTTATTAGCTTTGTCAAAGTTTTTAAGTGTAATTTTTGCTTTTGCATCCGCTGCAAACGATGTCATACTCATTCCGAGCACCATAGCCAGTGTTAATAACACTGCAAAGATTTTTCTCATCTTTTTCATATTTTGTCTCCTTTTCTTTTAAGGGCTTTGCCCATTTTTTATTGTCCCCTCATATGGGATAATAACGTTTTTGTGTGGCAAGAAGCCACTGAAAAATTAATTCTTACAATTATTTTCCCAGCACCTCCTTGCATTTGTTTTTATATAAGATCCATACGGCTGCAAACATAAGTAACATGCCGCCAATCATATACAAGTAAATTCCGGTGCCTCCAGAATGTGGGAGGGCGTATACAGCTTCATCTTCAAAATAGTAATGAACGATTGAATCTGTTTTTGTACCTATAATTTCTGTACCATCTGCTTTTGTAATAGATTTTAAATATCCATTAGTAGATGAAATCTTTATGGTCCAGGTTTCTGGGTTTACAGCATATCCTACAGGTGCTTTTGTTTCTTTAAATGTGTAGGTACCGCCTGGTAACTTAGAAACTGATTCAGAATTAGCATCTTTCCATGTGATTTTACCATTGCCATCAGATGTTCCAATATATGTTGTATTTTTTGAATCAGTTAATGTAAATTCTGCACCTTGAAGTTTTACGTCTTTACTACTTGTACTTACTTTTACAATATCCCAGTTTTTAATTACTTTTTCATTTGTAAAAGTTACATATCCACGAGTTCCACCTGAGGAAGGATCATATGTATAGTCCTTGATTACATTTTCTTTTTTGTCTTTACTGTTTCCTAATACAAACGTTACTGAGTTATTCTTTGAACTATTTTCGCAATTTGTGTTCTCATTAACTGCTGAGCCGTTCAAGATATATCCTGTGTTGCTATCCTCTTTCTCAGTAACTGTATAGGTACCTCTCGGAAGAGTAGTAAGCGTTTTAAGAACGTTGGTATCTGTAATGGTTGCAGTATCGCTACCTTTTTTAACTGTTATTGGAACTGTAATTACGGTATCTCCACATTTTACTTCAAAATTGAAAGTTTGATCTTCTTTTGCAGGGTCTGTCAAATTCTTTGTAATCTTAATTGTTCCAGAGATTACATGAATAGTGTAAATACCATATCCTCTGTTTTGGTCACCGGCTGCAACTACTTGATACGTCGTCTCGTTACCTGCATATTTTGGCTCTGACAATCCATCAGCGTTTGTAATAGTTGTGTTGGTATTACTTTCAGGTGATGGAGCTCCGGCATTATAAGTTACAGTCAGATAATACGTTGTATCATTTTCAACTTTTGTACCGATTACCGCAGTATCTATTTTTTTATTTTCTTCAAGCTGTTCACTAGAGTACCATTGAACTGTAAAGCTATCTTTTGATATACCATAGCTTGTGGTGTTCTTGGTATAATTCTGAACCATATCAGCTAATACTGTATCAGCAGTAGGAACATCATCACCTTTGTAAATAGTAATCTCTTTGTCATTTAATGTTAGTTCTGCTTTTACGTTTACCTTAGGCTGCGGAAGAGGGGTATCTCCAAATTCAGTAGTGGTGATTTTGGAATCAGGTGAAATATTAGTTGGTACATTATTTCCACCGATGTAATCTGTCTGTGCCTGAACGTGAATAGTTTGTTTCCACTGTTTATTTTCACTGTGTTTTGGAAGAGTTTGTTTCGTCCATTTGATGTATTGAATTCCATTTTCATAGTAAACAGTGCCACCATTTTCCAATGTTACCTGTTTATTAGGTTTTTTGTCCAAATATTCAGGTGTAATTTGATTACC
The DNA here is from genome assembly GCF_027662015.1 of Coprococcus sp. AM100_B19A. Taxonomy (NCBI): domain Bacteria; kingdom Bacillati; phylum Bacillota; class Clostridia; order Lachnospirales; family Lachnospiraceae; genus Coprococcus; species Coprococcus sp. AM100_B19A. The sequence continues at coordinate 5,740 of NZ_JAQDKN010000012.1, read as the reverse complement.
TTTATCATCCAAAATTACAAATCTAGGATCAATCGCATCGACTATCGTGGCATTGTGGATTTCAAGGCTATTGGTTATTGTTTCAGAAATCTTATTAAAGATATCAAGCAAACTATCTGCGGTATCTGCAGTTTTTGCACATCCAGGAGAGGCAATTCCAGGATACGTTTCACCGTTATATGTACCACCAGCTAAGTAGGTTTGAGCACGGCTGTCTAATGCAAAGCCTATGGTATATACAGTTACACCATTGTTTTTTAAATTAGAGGCTGCCATTTCAGAATTACTTTTTGCGTTTGAATCCCAGTTATTATCAATTCTGTTTCCGGTAGGAGCACCATCTGTAAAAAGAATTACATATTGAGGTAAATTATCAGTTTTTACTGATTCTAATTTTTCTTTTGCATCGTTAAGTCCTATTTGAGGATCTGTACCTCCACCTGTATATAAGTTATTTATAAATGAGGTTAATTTGGTTGTATTGTTCGGGATTCCTACTTGCAACAAATCTTGGCTTTTACCGTTACAACCTTTATATTTACCAGATTCCTTGTCATACCCATTTGAACTAAATACAGAAATACCAATTTTACTATTTGGTGATTTTTCAGCAGTATTATTAATAAATTGAATAGCAGCTGCCTTTAAGGCATCCATTCGGGTAGTATTAATAGTAGTTCTGGTATAAATTTCATAGTCTGGATAGTTTTGGTCTAAGCGCATATTATTAGCATACCAATTCCTGTTTCCCCAACTATAATTAATTTTAATATACTCATCATTTATTTTTAAATAATAAGTATTGTACCAAGTCATTTTATCTCTTGTAGCAGCTGTATTTGTTCCAAAAAGTGTATAGGTATGACTTGACAATGTTTCGTCCATCGAACCAGATGCATCCAATACTAACATAACATTTGCTTCACCACCGGTTTCCTGAGTGGTTTGGCTCGTTATTTTTGAAGAAGCAGTAATATCAATGTCATATTTTCTAGCATCCCAATCTGTTACATGAGCAGTTTTATTATATTCCATTAACTGCTGAGTATGCTCTCCTTGGGTAAGATTTACAATATGATATGTACCATCAGTATTTTTCTCTTTAGCAGTTTCCCCGGTAGTATCATATAATACTGCAGTAAGAGCAGTTCCTTCTGGTTTTGTTACTTTTACTTTCCAGGTAGAAGTTTCTCTTACATATGGCTTAGGAACAGATTCTTCTGATAAGGTATAGGTTCCTTCTCTTAATTCTTCAAAAGTAATATTTCCATCTGTATTAGATGTAGCTGTTTTCATATCTTCTGGATCTTCATCATTTACAAGCTTAAAAGTAGTGTTTTCAATACCTTTATCAGAAGTATTTACTTTTTTTAGAGTAAGATCAGCTGTTGGAATAGTACTAGGTGTTACAATGCGGCTATTAGGAAGAGTAAAGTTCATTTTACAGTTAGACTCATAAGCACCGCGTTCCATATAAAGGATTGTTAATGTATGCTTCTTATCCTTATCTTTATATTCTCGTTTCTCTTTTTCAGTACAATTCTCATCATTATCTTTCTTTAAAAGGATCTTCCATAAATCTACTTCTTTAGATAAAGCAGAATGGATACCACCAAGATCGATTACGACTTGGCCACCATCTTCTTTTGCATCTAAAATAGCCCAAAGATCATCATCACCGGTAAAAGAATAATTCAAATCACCAAGATAATCACCGATCGTAAATTCGATGTCATAACGCATACCAAAAAAGCAATTACGCCATTTAGGGTTATTTGCGTTATCTTTATAGAGGTCGTGTATTGAATCAAGAGGAAAGAAATTAGAACCATCGTTTGAATTATAATCACGTAAAGCAGGTTCTCCGTTCGGCTTGTTTACACCTGTTAAAGTATAGGTATCACCTGTACGTGAAAAATTAAGTTTGTAACCATCTAAAACATGTTTGCCACTTTTTTCATTCGTCGTAAAAAATCCCGGTTCATACAATTGCTCCCCGGCTGAATTAAGTCCCATTTTAAGTTCACCGGTCTTAAAATTAACACCTTTCACTATGCCAGTCATGGCATTGGAGGAACCAAATGCAGTGTTGTTATACTGGTTAACTTGAGTATTTTCAGAGTTTGTATCCCAAGTATTAATGTGAAAATTTTGATTATTAATTTCTATTGTTGTATCATAACCATTTCCAGAATACTGGTTATTGGCAAGTCCACTTGCAAAACGGGTGGTCTTTGTAGAGCGTGGATCATAATTTTTTTCAGCATTAATACTAGTATTTTTTTCACCTTTTACCTGATAGTCAAACATTTGTACAGCTTCGTTAGAAGTAGCTGTTGTAGGTGTGTAATACACTCTATATGTTTGGTCAGCAATAATTACTTGGTCATTAGATATTTGTTCTCCTTTTGAACCATCAGCCTCTATCTTAATAACCTCTTGTGAAGTATAGTTTTGCAGAGAACTAAGATCTGTGATTACTTGATTCTTATTCAGATGAATCTTAGAGTCTCTGTATAGTGCTTTTTCAACAAGGTGATTATTTGAATCTGTATATTTTATATAATGTTGGACAGTGATATCAACACCATCCGGTTGAGTTGTAGTGATTACATAGGTTGAAAAATGATTAGTAGTCATTGTGACTGTATCATCAACTGCAGTTTTTTCAATGTCATTTGCGATTTGAGTAGTTTCATCTACATGATATACTTCAATGTTTTCAGCGGTTTCAAGATTTTCCTGTACTTCGCCGCCTTCAAATTTAACATTTACATTACCTGTTGGCTGAGACTCAATACCATCAACTAAAAGCTTGATATCATATGCCTTATATGTGGCAATCTTTGTATTGATTTCATCCTCTTTTTTCTTTAAGGCAACTTCAACATTTTTTGTTTCTTCTTCATTTAATTCAGAAGCAAGGATTTCGTAGTTACTACCTTCTGGAAATGATGAATACGGACCGCTCATTGTGATGGTAGTTCCGTTGATAGTAGTCTGGATCGAAATATCATCTTCAAGATTTCCTTCAGGAGTACTTTCTGTCTCCGGTTGCTGCTCCTCTTGTTGCTGTTGTTCTGAGGAGTTCACCGCTGCCTCATCTTCTGTAGCCTCATCTCCTGTAGCCTCATTTCCTGTAGCCTCATTTCCTGTAGCCTCATCTGCCACCGGTTCTGTTACGACTTCGGCTTGGCTCTGGCTGTCTGTGTTCTGTGGCTCATCAGCGAATGCTGATGTCGCACTGCTAAGCACAAGTACCATGCAAAGCATGAATGCTATTAAACGTTTCTTTGTATTACTTTTCATGGCGTCCTCCTTCTATTCCTCAATTCTGACTTCATAATTGTTATCAAGTGCTCCGTCTATCAGCTTCAATAATTCAAGGGCACTGCGGAAATGCTGCTCTCGCTGCTCTTCCACCCAAGTAACGCTGCCCTGCCAGGTACCGTTCTGCTGATCCATGATTTTTATTAAAAAAGTTCTTGTATTTTTTTGCTTTTTATTCATGTCAGTTTTCATCTGCCCTTCCTAATTATTTAGACTTTTTTATCTTATATAGGTATTGTATCTGACAAAGCATTACGTGAATCATTACCAATAACGAAAAATATTAACTTTTTTAAGCTATAACAAGAAATAGTAATGTTTTTGTAATAATATAATGATTTGATATCAGGGTCAAAATGTCAGAAAGCCGATGCAAGCTTGCTTGCAAGAGGATTTTTGACCTCTTGATCCGCCAAAAACATGAGTAAGTAGCCATTTTTCAAAGAAAAATGAGCGGATTACGAATGCTTTTGAGGACTGCGAGAGTGCAAAGCACGTAGCAATCTGGTATCAAAGGGGTCAAAATACCTTTGAACCCCAACATCAGGATTTGTAGGAGTGCGTAATATTTGTGTCTGACTCTACTATATGTATTGGGATATTAGAATAGAAGTAAAAGTTGGGAATAATGTGATGGAAGTGCAAAAAGTATAGCTTGTGGGGAGCGCATAGAAAAGGAGCAATCTGGTTATAGCGGTGAGGGAGAGGGATTTTCCGGACAAAAAGATCCCATGACTGATATTGGGGAGATGCACTGCATCTTAGACGGTGATCAGTCACGGGATAGGGGGAAGGGTTATTTATTTTTTATTCGATGCCAAATTCTTTTAATAATTTCTTTTGGTATTCGATATCTTCGGTAGCGCGTTCGAGGTCGCTGTAGCGTTTGGCATTTAGAAGACATATGGTTAACTGGTTTAATTCTGCTCTGGTTTCAGCGCGTCCTTTCGTAAGCCCTTCCTCTCTGCCTTCCTCTTTGGCATCTTCCTTCAAGGTTTTCTCATATAAGTCTTTATCATATGTCGTCAGGATCATATTTGTTACCTCCATTTGGCATAACGTAGATAAATTACTTAGTTCCATTCAATTCAATGCCAAATTCTTTTAATAGTTTCTTTTGATATTCGATATCTTCGGTAGCGCGTTCGAGGTCACTGTAGCGTTTGGATTTTAGGAGATATTTGTTTAGTAGTTTAAATTCATTTAATTCTGCTCTGATTTCAGCGCGTCCTTCCTCTCTGCCTTCCTCTCTGGCATCTTCTTTCAAGGTTTTCTCATATAAGTCTTTATCATATGTTGTTAAGATCATATTTGTTACCTCCATTTGGCATAACGTAGATAATTTACTTAGTTCCATTCAATTCAATGCCAAATTCTTTTAATAGTTTCTTTTGATATTCGATATCTTCGGTAGCACGTTCGAGGTCATTGTAGCGCTTGGATTTTAAGAGATATTTGTTTAGCTGATTTAGATATTCCATACCTTCTTCTCTGCCTTCCACTCTGCCTCTAGCGCGTCCTTCCATAAGCCCTTCTTCTCTACCTTCCTCTCTGGCATTTTCCTTCAAGGTTTTCTCATATAAGTCTTTATCATATGTCGTCAGAATCATATTTGTCACCTCCGCTCGATGTTTTTTCAGAAAATCTGCCAACACGTCCTGATTAATACAGGTATCAATTGCTTTTTCTAATGCATCTTCTACAGAAGGTTCTGACTGTATATATTCCCTGACACATTGGACGAATATGGAATATTCTTTAAGCCTTCTGCAGTGCTTCATCAGTTCCTGATTGTGACCATAGTTGATATTCAACATGGTTGCGGTGCATTCCAGGCAAGGTGCTTCGTTATCTGTATTTTCAAAGCAGTCTGAAAGCCTTAACTCCATAGAATCTGGCTGGTTTTTTGTACCATTGTAAAAGACAATATATTTCGGCTTTGGAAGCCGGACTCTTTTTTCATGGTAGATCATCAGATTATTATCTGCAACATACCCTTCATATAACCGGGAGAAATAAAAGACTCCGCGAAGTGGCATGTTTGGGTTAAAAGTGCTTTGATGCTCATACAGATTCATGGTTCCGCCAACCAAAAAGGATACATCATTTTTCATGGACAGATAAAGGACATCTTCCAATGTATTTACCTCCAGGTCATCGGGATTCTGATAGTCCGTGTGGTTGATCGCATTATAAAGCTGCAGCAGATCTTCTTTGTTATTAAAGATCATTCTTTCTACAATCAAAGAATTCATATATGATATATGATTCGATTTTCTACATACGCCTATTCAAATGGTACTGGAGTCTTTTGTGAAAAGCAATTAAGAAAGAATAAAATTTTCTATAGAATAAAAAAGAAAAATTCCATGCCGGATGACAGGAAAAGATGAATTGCATCTTAGTTTGT